>NT_187156.1 GCF_000265205.3 Sinorhizobium fredii USDA 257 | reverse complement strand
CCGCAAGGAAGCCTATCGGGCCCATGAAATGATCGCCTGAGTTCAATCCCAGAGAACCGGGATTGGTAACGGCAGTCGATGATGTGTAACGATCGAGCCAATGGTGAGGCCAACCCGTCTGATTCAATGCGCTTCAAACGCGCGCCAGCTTGATCAGGGTCCTCATCGGCGGATTTCCATCAGGGCCAGCGGTCAAACTTCATACCGCACAAACAGGCCGGACATATGAAAGCAACCGATCAAACCACCCGACAAAAAGCCCTTGCCATAGGGGGCGTCCACATATGAATCACGCAACCGACATACAACAACAGATTTACGGCTCACGCCTTTAGTCCAAAATCAGGCGCGCACTTGCGTGCGCGGCTTTCGCACGTGCGTTAGCCGTTGTGGCTGTTTGTCCCACAGCTAGAATTTCCGCAACGTGGTCACCATTACTGGTGGGAGGTCGCACATGTGCGCCAAACTTCGCGATTGGCGCGACCGATACAATTCCCGGCATGGCCAGCAATTGCGCAGTGTTTTTAATCCCACGAAAAATCCCGGGGCGTTCCGTCCAGATGAAATGAATGGCCGCCCCCTTGCTCTCGGCACAACGCCATTCGAGAGTTTTGCCAAGTGCAGCATCCAGCACTGCCTGCACCGCACTTAATCCAGTTGCCATCTCGATGAGGTGGCTGCCGATCTTTCCTCCCGCAAGTCGCGGATTGATCTCCATAATCCTGATATCTTCGCCATCCACGCGACATTCGGTATGCACAGCTCCATGGCAGATATCGAGGGCGTTGAGAACGCGGCACGTAGCTGCGGCCAGAGCGGCAGCTTCGGGCCCAACATAGGGAAAGCTATGGCCCGCCTCGATGAAATGGTTGCGTTTGAGCCCAGTCATCTCTTTGGTAGTCACTCCTATGACTTGGCAGGGTCCCGCACAAAACTGGATCGTCTCGACACTAAACTCTGTTCCAGCAATATATGCTTCCATTAAG
This sequence comes from Sinorhizobium fredii USDA 257, assembly GCF_000265205.3. Taxonomy (NCBI): domain Bacteria; kingdom Pseudomonadati; phylum Pseudomonadota; class Alphaproteobacteria; order Hyphomicrobiales; family Rhizobiaceae; genus Ensifer; species Ensifer fredii. The sequence continues at coordinate 9,148 of NT_187156.1, read as the reverse complement.
ATCCCTGGAGGTGAACCTTGGCCCGCGGAGTTGCGCGTGAAGCTTCGCGCGGTCGCCATATAGTCTGTGAGTTGGCTCTCGTTGTGAATAAGCCTAACCCCAACCCCGTCGTTCTCTTCTTGGGGTTTGACAACCAAAGGGTAATTCAGTTGCTGCGCCGCCGCCACGGCCTCGTCTGGGTTAAGTGCCAGAAAAAATGGAACATTGTGCTCGGGGGCACGCTCTGCCAATGCCAGTCGCATCAGGTGTTTGTTTCTTGCGCGAAGTGCAGCCTCATAGCCTAGACCAGGGAGGGACATTTCCTGCGCAGCAAGTGCAGCCTGGGGAACATACATGTCGGCCGTGGTCGTAACAGCTGCTATAGAGGAATTTAGACCTCTTTGACGCACGATCCTGACCACTTCGGCATGCTTGTTGGTGTCACAGAAGAAAATATTATCTGCAGAGGACAATACGTCCGCACCGTAACGGCCTCTGTCCCGCGTGAGCAGTGTCACATTGAGGCCTTCGGCATGGGCCAATTGCTGTGCCCGACTACCAGCTCCCGTGGTGCTCGCTTCAACGAATATGATCTCGCGCTTCATGGTGACTGCTGATGCCTATTACACCATTTCGTGTGGTAAATCAGGGCAAACAAAGAAGGTGTGGTACTGCAGCGCTAGACATTTGGGAGAAAGGACCGCAGCGACGAGCGTTAACCGGCCGAGGAAACTCAGTGCCGTATAGGGGATATGAACTTTCCCGCCATTTTGCGGCCAAGGTATCGGGGCGAAGCTTGGCATGCGATGAAACAGCAGAAGCCCCTGCGACCTCTGCGGGGGAGTGGGTATCGAAATCGCGACGGACGAAGCTTCGGGTTGGACAGTCAAAATGGTCAACTGCGGTCCATCGCCGATCCGTTCCTGCGTGGTGCCACAATGGTCGCATTCTTCGCGATGGACCGTAGGCAAGTATGAGGCGAACGGCTCATAACGTGTCCAGTTAGAAACACCTCCGCATCGCGCGCAGGTGTGGGTGGTAGGGGATAATCTGCGACAGAAGGTTGCGTAGCGCGTCTGGATCCATCCAGTCGTCTGGATAGATTGAGCGAGAGCTGTGATTAATGCAAGCTGCAGAGCGTGTCGTTGATGTTCGAAAAATTGACCGAGCTGCGCTACTTCTTCCTCACCAAGCCCCGTGATGTGCCAAGCATGATCCGTACTTCCGGCAGATTCTGTTAGGTCTTTGACGTTCGCGTGAATTTCAGCTAGGGCGGAACTTTCCGGTATCCAGCGCGTCAGAGCAGCGCTTAAAAGTTCGAGCCCAAGATTGTCCTCGAGCGCACGCCTTAAGGAAGAAGGCAAAGGCAGTTGCGGCGGCCTCGATTGCAGAGGACCGATCGAAGGCCGTATATTGACAGGGCTCAAGCGATGGAGGGGATCGCCAAGCAATTGAAATGCCACTCCTCTTTCGAAGCGATTCGACTCAGCATTGAGACGGTTTACGATCTCACCAAGACTATTTCCTTGTAGAAGTGCTTGTGCAAAAACCGCCGCGTAATGCGGCGAAGTATGCAAGTTGCGGAAGCTGCCTATCACCGCAGAGCCGAGACTGAAGAGAAGTGCCGCCAGCGAATACGATTCGGGAACACATGAATCGCCCAGTTTTAGAGATGAGCAGCAATTCAGAAAAATCACGTCTCCCAACTTGAAAGATGGAAGGATGATGGGGTCAGTAAGAAAAGCCGTATTGAATGTGCTGAACCACCTTGAATCGAGCCGTATGCAATATTCGCTACCGTGGCCTGTTATCACAACGCCTGATGGTGCGGGTAGGTTTGGGTCCAATAGACGTCCAATAACGAAATTCGAATCAATGACCTGCCTTCCCGCCGCATTATGTTCGGTCGCAGGAAACCCGTCGATAATCTCGTAGACTCGATTGCCATCTAATGGCCTGCGCGGGCGCATTTGGGGTGATACATTGGTGGCGAGGGAGAAACCGCAGCCTCGTTCCGGCTCTTGTATCGCCCACTGCGCCAAGGCGCGAGAAACGCGCACGGTGAGTTGCCGCCAGGTGCCACAGAAGGTGAGCGACGATGCCCGACATGAAGCCAAGAAAGCGTCAAGTTGCGCCTCATCTAGAATTGCGATTAATCTCCGGCTTGGAAATTGGCGCTTGGCGAACGCGCCGCAATTTGGCGCCACCAACACGATATCCTCTTCCATTTGAAACCTCAAATGATTGTTGAAGCGAAACTAGGTCCCACTTGATGTTTGTCGGACAACACCCGCCATGAAGTTCATGATGATCTGCGCTGCAAGTCGCGAGGTCATATCATCTCGGTCCAAAGGCGGACTCACTTCAGTGATGTCGAGAGCGAGCGTTGGTGCGTTAACCGCGATCTCGAACACCGCATCCAAAACCTCATGGGCAAGAAGACCACCGCAATTGGGAACGCTCGTACCCGGCGCATAGGCCTGGTCGATGCCATCAATGTCGACGGAGATGTATACTCCGGCCCCATCAGCGGTCCCATGCTCGATTGCGGTTCTCAGAGCGACAGTCCAACCTACTCGACGTATGTCGTAAGGTGTCATCACCAGGACCCCGGCTGCTTCGGCCTCGCGCATGTATGCCTCTGAATAAATCGCAGCGTTGATTCCCATCTGGACAACCTTGCGATAGTCAATCACGTCCGACAGCGTCCGCATCCAATGCCCGGAATGCTCCTTGCCTGGTATTGGTTCGCGCGAATCGAAATGGGCGTCAAAAACAATCAGCCCCATTGGCGCCCCAGAAAGCCTATCACGAACACCCCGTATCGCTGGGTCGGTAATAGAGTGGTCACCACCCAAGACTATTGGCAATAATCTGCGCGGCAGTGCGGCAATGGCAGCTCGAATGTTTGAGTATGACTGCTCGAGAGAGTGCAGCGCATCGACCGATCCACACTCTACGAAGGACGTCTTGTCCAACGACACCCGCTTGTCGACGCAATATGCGCTTAACGTATTGAGTGCCGAAAGAATTTTCTCGGGACCGAAACGACAACCAGGGCGATGACTGACCGCAAAGTCGAACGGCACGCTAACGAATCCAAAAGCTGGAGAATCGTGTGGGGCGCTCTGCGCGGTAACCCAACAATCCCGGATCCACCGCACAGTCGGATCGTTTACGATTGGTACAGAAGATGTAACTTGCACTTAGACGGACCCCGCGCTGGGAACGACGGTCGGGGTTTCCTCACCCTGATGCATGGCATGCAGGCCACGCTCCACCACTTCGTCCGCTCCGTGCCTGCCCTCGAATCGACGATAAAGGTGAAGTTTACGCTCCATCCCAGATGACTGTACTGAGTCCCAAACACGTTCCCGCAGCAGGCAAAATCCATCTTGAACCGGGGTACGAACATGTCTGGCAAACTTTGAGTTCCAGATTGTTTCCAAGCTGTCGCAGCGAACGTGCCCCAAGAAACGGCCAAGGCCGTTGCAGTCGTAAACCTCGCCAAATAAATTCACGAATAGCCCGACGTTGACTTGTCTACAGCGGTAGCCGCCTGACATTGGGCGTGAGGGTTTATAGGTTAAGCCGAACTCTTGCTCGTCTACCTTGCGTACAGCCTCGAGCATATTGTTAGAGCGCTCGCGCTCTAAAATCATGGCAGCCCTATCGGCGCGGCCTTCCGGTATAAGGGTCACAATATAGTTGTGCACATTATTGATTCGGCACCACCGATGGAGTTCGACGACCTCTTCGAAATCTTTCGACTCGTTAAACTGTGGCGTTACAACCATATCAACTGCTACACGCGTTGGTATCGATTGGTTGAAGCCCTTTTCGAGAAGGTAATGAAGGCCTGCGTTGGCTTTCTCGGCATAGCCGGCCAAGCCAACCATTTTATCTTGGATATGCGTATCGCTTGAGTTGTGCTTGATAAAAACAGTGGCCCCGAGCTGAAAAAGCCGGTCAGCTGCCGAACGGTCAAGATGGTAGCCGCTCGTGAATATGACGGGCGTCATCCCATGACCATGAACACCAGCAATTATGTCCCAAAATCCCACATCGATCATAGGTTCACCAGCACCGGGAAATTCGACAGTGGTGGCACCGAGGTTGCGGGCCTGCTCGATCAAATCGAGGCGCTCCGCAGTTGTCAGTTCAACACGGTTGGGTACGGAATTGTATCTATCGGGCGTCCGGTCGCAATAAAAGCAATTGAGCTTGCACTCGCCGGTCAAGTCCAGGTCGAGGTGCAACATACGATTATTGGAACGTGCGTCGTCAACGATGTCCTTGGAATAGTCAGTGCCGGCAGCCCAAAGGTTCTCGATGCGCTCTCGCGCAGCAACAATATGAGGTAGATCAGCGTAAGCCGTGCTCGCTTTACCAATGGACATCATTTCCCCCCGTTTTGAAAAGACATAGCGTCACAAATCGCCTCGACTACCCGGCGAGAGCCTGCGCCAACTCGTGTGGAGATGCCGTGAATGCATGGGTCCTCGACACAATCTGCAAGGACCCAATACTTGAACCAACTCTAAACCTGTACGGTGGCGAGCAGCTTGGAGACCTTCTCAAGTTTCTCAGAAATCAGCGCGGTATGGACAATCTTCTGGGCCTCGCTAAGTTCCCTAATTGCTAGCTTGAGGGCCTCGGCCTCGTCGCCTTTGCCATACTTTAGATCGCTCATGGAAATTCCTCCTGGTTAGAGTGTTGCAATCAAAGATCGTGATAGGCATCCAATTGCGCGGCATCACCCACCGTATATGCCGGCAAGAAGCCAACTCGCCAACCACGCTAAAAAATAAGCACCAAATGTAGGAAAAATTGCAATCCTCAAATTTGACGGGTATACGCTGTTACTGCGCTTAGTTTTGGGTAGCACTTCCTTTTTTTTTGGGGGGTTACAAACTTATAGGCGGAAACCTTCCGCCTGACGGGGTGCGAGCCATGTGCTCGTGGGAGCGGTTCTGCGCCTTTGCGCGCGAGCCGGAACGACGGACGGTCGCTGGAGACGCAACCGTTTCGGTCGAAGGCGCATCCTATGAGGTCGAGCCCGAACTTGCCGGCGAGACGGTGACCTTGCTCTGGGGCCTGTTCGATCTGGAACTGTTCGTCGAGCATGAGGGCAAGCGCCTCGGGCCGTTCCAGCCTTCGCGCGGGGCGGTTCCCCTCTTTCGCTATCGCAAATACCAGAAGAGCCGGACCGAAGAGCGGCTCGACAAGGTGGTGCGGTTGGCAGACCAGCTTGGGCTCCCCCGCGCCGCGGTCACCGGCGGGGATCGCCCATTGCCTTCGCTGCCCTCGACTGCGGCTGGGCTGAGCGTATGGCGGACACCGTTTTCCGGAACCCGCAATAGAGACCGCTTATCCAAATGGCCTCGCAGCCCGTGGCGCCATCGTCGATCAACTCGGCCTTGACCGAGCAACTGCGTCAGGCAGGCGTGCCGGCTTGACCCACGCTCTCGCTGGCAATTAATCTGAGCACGTGGCCGTCGTTTGCGAGCAGCCTCGGATGTTGGCGAGCACGTTGGCAAAGAGCGTGAGCAGGGCACGTTCTCCATTGTCAGATAATCTGAGCAGAAAATGCCGATGTTGGCGAGCACGAGCCGTTATGTTGGCAAGCGGCTACACCTATCGAGGGCTTGCAACGCATCCTCGTTACCAAGCGCCGCCAGCCCGTTTAGATAGTAGCCGCGTCTGGATGTCGCCTTGTCGTCAATGCCGGGCGAGTAGGCGTCTTCATGGACGGGGTCATTGCTTGGTGGCCAAACAAGATAAGCGGCCTTGATGAGATGACACAGTGTTTGAGCATCGGCATCAAGTGCGTCCCGCTCCTCGGCGCGCTCTTCGGCACGTGAGTTGGACAACTCTTCGCGCCCCATGTAGCGCTTGAACAGGCTTGCGCTGGACGGGCTCCATAGTGCTCCGAAGGTCGCGATCCATGTAGACCAGGCAGCTGCCGAATCAATAGCGAACAAGGCATCAAGCCAGAGCCACGCTTCGGCGAACCTAAACTCTATCACATGGGCTGCGAATTGCTGGCGGAGAATCGGTGATAGTTGTGAGGCCGAGACCGCATGACTCCGGGCAATTATCGTGAGAGCCATTTCCAAGTCGCGACGATTCTCGGGGATCCCTGCGGTTTGAAGCAGTTGGAACAGTGGTGCCGCTGTAAGCTCACGGATTGCAGAGGTGGAATAGGCTATGCGACTGAACCCGTCCGAGGAAAACTTCTCTTCACTGCTCGAGGTAATGTCCTGCGTGAGAACGGTCGTCGCCACGGTCACGAAAATTCCGGGCTTCAACGTGATAAGAGCCGGCATCCAGTCCGGAAAGCCGTTCATGTTAGAAAAGCCGTAGGTGAAGGCCCGTTCTATCAAGTCATCGGACAGGTTCGCCAGTTCGCTCAGCGATTGCAGGGCAAGGCCGGTCAATCCGATCATGGCCTGATAGTCGCTTTGTGCGGGGTAGGTAATCCCGTTTTCTCGCCAGTACCTTTTGAAGCCGGAGGCGAACAATCCCGCAATCAGCTGGCCATGGCGCTCGCGCATGCGTTCTATGACTGCTGGACCAAGGTCATTTGGACTCTTGTTTACCGCCCAAGCCAGATAACCAGGTCTGCGCCCCTGGGACAAACCACGGAAATCCCTGAGAAACGTTGCTCCGTTACGGAGCTTCCAGCATGCATCGATCACTGAATCGACACTAGCGTGAAACCTGTGTTTGATCTGGTACCAGTCCTTATGACGAAACTGATGCTTCAGCCGTCTTATCGGCGCTAGGTGGCCATAGGCGCGCTTTAACTCGCTGCTGCCATGGGTCCGCGCAAGGTTTCTAAGAATGGCGTTTGCGTGTTTGCGTTCTTCAGCGTCCCGGATCTCGTCAAACACGAATTGGGCGCAGGTGAAATACAGATCCCGATCCCTTTCAGTCTGCTCCTCGGCCATGAGGGCGCCAAGGCGCTCGATATCTTTCGAATTGAATACCTCGACTGCCTTATCGCTTCGATCGATCTTGAGCGGGCCGACTGCCTGGCGCGCCACGTACCATTCACTCTGCATATTTTCGAACAAAGCGAGGCGCATCAAGATTAGGTCGATCTTCAGGTCGTTCAACGGACGGATGGTCGTCGCGAGCTTGTCGAAGCTGGTCTCGCGCAGCGAATAGCTCTGCCTTCCGTTAAGACCGAAGACAAATTCGAGTGCTTCGAGCCGTACCGCCTTTGGCAACACTTCGCCACCGTGCTGCAGCAGCCTGTCCAATGCCTGGCAAATGGGGGCGCCAAGCATCCTGAACCTCGGCTGGATCGTCGGCATCATATCCCGGTCACTCTTTCGCGGAGCGCGCGCGAACCGAAGGAAAATCTGAAGCCAGTTCCCCAATTGATCCAATGATAGTTCGGCAACCAGCCCCTCCAGCAACATTGCGGTGGCTGATGCATAATTTTTGGCTTCCCGGCGGAAGCGATCCACGAGAGCGATTGCATCCAGGAGAGAAACACCGGCGGGCACGACGTATCGCACAGCACTGGCCACGAACAAGTTCCACGACGGCGCGCTTTGCGTATCCTCGTGCTTGGGAGCGGTCGACAGAAGCGCAGCCGCAAGTACATCATGGGCAAATGAAAAATCGTTCAAATCCGCCAGTGCAAGACAAGCCTCCGCCCTGACGCGAAGACCTTCGGTCTGATCGCAGGCGATTGTCCGCAGGTCCGCGGCCATTGACGTCATCTGGCCAAATCTGATCATCTCGACGAGTAACTCACGGACCTCAGGTGAAGTTGCGATCGCTAGCTGCTCTCCGATTGCCGGTGCCAGATCGGGAGTAACAAACTCCCGCACATCCTCCTGGTAAAACCATTCGCCTCGATAAAGCCGCTCCCGGTATGCAGCGACGTGTGCAGCAATGGCACGTGACTTCTCGTCAACCGTGAGCCGTGTCGGATCGCCGGTCTCAATAAGAAGCGACGGTCGGATCCTGGTCACAATCCTCCTCGCGATCGGATCGATCGTCGCCAACCATCCCAAGACGTGCTCGGTCGATTGAGGGACTTCGGTACATCCCAAGCCTTCTGCAAGGAGAGGCTTAACTACGTCGAGCGATCCGGCATTTTGGCCGATCGCCCGGCGGAAAAAGCAAGCAGCGAGGTAGTCACGCAACTCCCGATGGGCAAACCTCACTCGTCCGGAAATGGACGGCTGAAACAACCCATACGAAAGAAGCTGGCGCACATCCATCTCCGTCCAGCGATCGGCGTCGCTCGATAATGCCGAGAGCGCGTGGATCGCCATCGGTTTGTCCGGCTCGGACGTAAAATCCTGAACGTCCGATAGGACGGAGATCGCGGCAAGCTTTTCACATGCCTGCCGTCCCAGCAGGGGGTCAAGGTTCGATCGACGCTCCTGTCCGCTCTCGGTCCTCAGTCTGAATCTGACGATATCTTCGTATACCTGCAGCCTTGACGAAAAGATGCTGGGCGGCTCCTTGCCCTCCCCAACTGCTTCTAACCACAGATCGAGGAGAAGCTGCACGTCCAGTGGCTGCGACACGAGATTGGCGGCTTTAGCTCTGTCGATTGCTGCCGCGAACTGGTCGGGATCTACGCCACGGTGCTTGGCGATTTTCCTCACATCAGGCTTGCGAAGAGGTAGCAGGCGAAGCGTCTTTACTTTAATCTGTGCCTCTTGACTCGGATCCGAGACGCGAAAGCCCTTGATTGCCGTCTCGATCGCCCGCAGATCGCCATCACCCTGCCACTCGCTGGCCCTAGAGCTGATGATAACCCTCAGTTCCTTTCCTGCGGAACCTACCTCGCGTGAGAGACGCGCCAAAGCATCCGCCAAAGCGCTGGTATTGCGAGCATCAGGCAAGCGCGCTTCGTCAAGTGCATCAAGAAGGGCGACTGCCGGGCCGCGTTTCACCTTCCACCTCGCGAAGGCCGTCGGAGATGCTTCGTCGTGCGGTGAGAACGAATCCTCCGCGGACAGGCGGCAAAGTGCCTCAATCCTAAAGACGAAGGCAGGGGTGCCAGCGGAACGTAGCTCCTTTGCCAATTCCAGCAACTCTCGCGTCTTGCCGGCACCAGCAGAACCGAGGACTATCGCGCAGTCCAACGTCGCGACTTCGTGCCATGACTGGCCCTCGTTCCCACGTGAAGGGTTTG
>NT_187155.1 GCF_000265205.3 Sinorhizobium fredii USDA 257 | reverse complement strand
AGATTCCATCCACTAGTATAGCTTCGTCTTACGTCATTCGCTCCCGCAGCGCCTGCCGGTCACCTTCCTCCCTTCGATGACATAGCTTCGGTTCCATACTGGACGTCCGATCATGCCCGACAGACGAACCCTGACTTCTGCGCCAAGCTAAGGCGACCGACATACCTTGCGTTGACCTACTGTCGGGTTTGTCGCGTCCGCGACATAGTGATGTTCGGCCCGCGCGTGCCGCGCTCAGTTAAGTCATAGAATGATGTGCAGAGCAGCTTATCTGAGGCGCTCTCTGCGCAGTTGGCACAACTCTTGCTGCCTTAGTTGAACGGCGGCACACGCCGGATACCCTTCCATCGCTTGTCAGATCAGCCAGCCAACAGGTAACCAAGATGGACGCGCAAGAAACCACTGCAGCATGCCGGGACGCCTTCGCCGAACTGGCGTCGCCAGCGTGCATCCACGACCCGTATCCGTTCATGCGGTGGTTGCGCGAGCACGATCCCGTGCATCGCGCGGCGTCGGGCCTCTTTCTGTTGAGCCGCCACGCCGACATCTACTGGGCGCTCAAGGCCACGGGCGATGCGTTTCGGGGACCGGCGCCGGGCGAACTGGCGCGCTATTTCCCGCGTGCCGCGACGAGCCTGTCGGTCAATCTGATGGCATCCACGCTAGCGATGAAGGACCCACCGACGCATACGCGTCTGCGCCGGCTGATCTCGCGCGACTTCACCATGCGCCAGATCGACAACCTGCGGCCGAGCACCGCGCGCATCGTCGCAGCGCGCCTGGACGGCATGGCGCCCGCGCTAGAGCGCGGGGAGGCGGTGGACCTGCATCGGGAATTCGCGCTAGCCTTGCCCATGCTGGTCTTCGCCGAACTGTTCGGCCTGCCCCAGGACGACATGTTGGGGCTCGCCGCCGGCATCGGCGCCATTGTGGAAGGCCTGGGCCCGCACGCCAGCGATCCCCAGCTCGCCGCGGCGGACGCGGCCAGCGCCAGGGTGCTGGCCTACTTTGGCGACCTCATACAGCGCAAGCGCACCGATCCCCGCCACGACATCGTGTCGATGCTGGTCGGCGCACACGACGACGATGCCGACACGCTGTCGGATGCGGAGTTGATCAGCATGCTGTGGGGCATGCTGCTGGGCGGCTTCGCCACCACTGCTGCGACCATCGACCATGCGGTCCTGGCGATGCGGGCGTATCCCGAACAGCGGCACTGGCTGCAGGGAGACGCCGTGGGGGTGAAGGCATTCGTCGAAGAAGTCCTGCGCTGCGACGCGCCCGTCCTGTTCAGCCCCACTCCGCGTATCGCCCAGCGCGACATCGAGCTGGGCGGCGTGGTGATCCCGAAGAACGCGGACGTGCGGTTGCTGATCGCGGCCGGCAATCGCGACCCGGACGCCTTCGCCGATCCCGACCGCTTCGATCCCGCGCGGTTCTACGGCACCAATCCTGGCGGCACCAATCCTGGCATGTCGACCGACGGGAAGATCATGCTGAGCTTCGGCCACGGCATCCACTTCTGCCCCGGTGCGCAACTGGCCCGGATGCAGTTGGCCGAGAGCCTGCCGCGGATCCAGGCGCGCTTCCCCACGCTGGCATTGGCCGAGCAGCCGACCCGGGAGCCCTCCGCGTTCCTCAGGACGTTCCGCGCGCTGCCGGTGCGGCTGCATGCGCAAGGGGGGGGCTGAGATGCGCGTCGTGGTCGACCAGGATCTGTGCGGAACCACCGGGCAGTGCGTGCTGACGCTGCCGGGCACCTTTCGCCAGCGCAAACCGGACGGCGTGGCCGAAGTGTGCGTGGCGACGGTCCCGCAGGCGCTGCACGCCGCCGTGCTGCTCGCGGCCAGCCAGTGCCCGGTCGCCGCCATCCGGGTCATCGAAAGCGACACTGGCGATGGCGAGCGCGCCAGCGCGGACCCTGCGCCTTCTCCGGCGGAGGCTGAGCGGCATGCCGCGAAAGACCAACGCAATCCAGGAGGACACGATGGGACGGTTTGAAGGCAAAGTGGCCGTGGTGACCGGCGCCGGCATCGGCAAGGGACGTGGCCGCGCTGGTGGCCTTCCTGCTCTCCGACGATGCTGCGTTCATCACCGGCCAGGTCGTGTGCATCGACGGCGGCATGCTGGCGCATGTCCCGACGTACGCCGACGGTGGCAACAGCCGCGCCGCGCGGGCTGCCGGCGACACCGCCGAAGCGGGGCGCTGCTGATGGACATGCTGCTCAACCCGCTGGACCGTCGGCACCGGCTGCGGTACGACATCCCGGTCGTGCCCGGCGCTTTCCCCCTGGTCGGGCATCTTCCCGCCATCGTCTGCGACCTGCCGCGCCTGCTGCGGCGCGCGGAACGGACGCTGGGCAGCCACTTCTGGCTGGATTTCGGGCCTGCCGGACACCTGATGACCTGCGTGGATCCAGATGCGTTCGCACTACTCCGGCACAAGGATGTGTCCTCGGCGCTGATCGAAGAGATCGCGCCCGAATTACTTGGCGGAACGTTGGTCGCCCAGGACGGCGGCGCGCACCGGCAGGCGCGCGATGCAATCAAGGCGGCGCTCCTGCCCAAGGGGCTGACCCAGGCCGGCATCGGCGCCCTGTTCGCGCCCGTCATCCGGGCGCGGGTGCAGGCGTGGCGCGACCGCGGCGACGTAGCCATCCTGCGCGAAACCGGCGACCTGATGCTCAAGCTCATCTTCCGCCTCATGGGAATCCCAGCGCAGGACCTGCCGGGATGGCATCGCAAGTACCGGCAACTGCTGCAGTTGATCGTCGCGCCCCCGGTCGACCTGCCCGGACTGCCCTTGCGGCGCGGCCGCGCCGCCCGCGACTGGATCGATGCGCGGTTGCGCCAGTTCGTCCGCGACGCGCGCGCGCATGCCGCGCGCACCGGGTTGATCAACGACATGGTGAGCGCCTTCGATCGCAGCGACGATGCGCTCTCCGATGACGTCCTGGTCGCCAATATCCGCTTGCTGCTGCTTGCTGGTCACGACACCACCGCCTCGACGATGGCCTGGATGGTGATCGAGCTGGCGCGGCAGCCTGTGCTGTGGGACGCCCTGGTCGAGGAGGCGCAACGCGTGGGCGCGGCGCCGACCCGGCACGAGGACCTGGCGCAGTGTCCGGTCGCCGAGGCGCTATTCCGCGAGACGCTGCGCGTGCATCCGGCAATCACGCTCCTGCCGCGTCGCGCGCTGCAGGAATTGCAACTCGGCCAACGGCGCATTCCCGCGGCACCCATATCTCATGAGCTGGCATCGCATGCCCCGTGTGGCGAGGCAGCGGCGCCGGCCGCGGCGGATCGCCGCTCGCCGTGGCCGTCTCCTGTCAGGTACAAGGACATGAACAACATGCAGACCGATTCCACGCTACACGACGACCGAACTGGCGTTTCCGCGCTCGGCGGCGGCGCATCCGGCAGGCTGCTGCCGGAGATCTGGATGCAGGACGGCGCAAAGCGGGTCGAACAGGCGCTAGCGCGTCTTCTCTGCGCCGAAGACGACGGTGAGACCGAGCTGATGGCGGCGATGCGCTACGCCACCTTGCATGGCGGGAAGCGCACCCGCGCATTGCTCTGTCTGGCTGCCGGCGCACTGGCCGACACGCCGGCGCACATGCTCGACGACGTCGGCGCTGCCATCGAGATGATGCACGCCTGTACCCTGGTCCACGACGACCTGCCCGCGATGGACGACGACGTGCTTCGCCGCGGCCTTCCGACCGTGCACGTCAGGTTCGGCGAAGCCACTGCGATCCTGGTCGGCGATGCGCTGCAGGCGCACGCCTTCCTCACCCTGGCGAGCCTGGATGCGCCGGGCGACAACCGTATCGCGCTCGTGCGCGAACTGGCGCGGGCGGTGTCCGCCGAGGGTGCCGCAGGCGGGCAGGCCATGGATCTGTCGCTGGTCGGAAAGCACGTCGAGCTGGACAGGATCGTGGCAATGCACCGGATGAAGTGCGGAGCGCTAGTGCGCGCATCCGTTCGCATGGGCGCGCTATGCGCCATCGCGGAGGATGCCGCGCACGCTGCGCTGTACTGTGCGCTCGATCGCTACAGCGCCTGTTTCGGCCTGGCGTTGCAGGTGGTCGACGACATTCTCGACGCGACTGCGGATACCGCGACGCTGGGCAAGACCCCCGGCAAGGACGCGGCGGGGCAGAAGCCGACCTGCGCGTCGATCATGGGGCTGCAGGCAGCGCGCCAGTTCGCGCTGGATCTGTTGCGCGACGCCGGGGAGGCCATCGCCCCGCTGGGGCCGCGTGCGGAACGCATGGCGCAGATGCTGCAGCGGGCCAACGCGTATCTGTTCAAGCACGCGCCATGCGCATAAGCGCGCCGTCCGCATGGAGTCGCCCGTGTGCCGCTGGATCGACCAGCGGCAGCGGTGCATGCAGCACTGTGTCCGAGTTCGCGGCGACTGCCCGATCCTGGTTCTCGTCAACCGTCTGCAGAAGGAACATTCCGCGTGAACGCGCTGTCCGAACAGATCCTTTCCGAATTGCGCCACCTGCTGAGCGAGATGAGCGACGGCGGCAGCGTCGGTCCGTCCGTCTATGACACGGCGCGAGCTCTACAGTTCCACGGCAACGTCACCGGTCGGCAGGACGCATACGCGTGGCTCATCGCGCAGCAACAGGCCGATGGCGGATGGGGAAGCGCGGACTTCCCGCTGTTCCGCCATGCGCCCACGTGGGCGGCGTTGCTGGCATTGCAGCGTGCCGATCCTCTTCTCGGCGCTGCCGACGCAGTCCAGACTGCAACCCGGTTCCTCGAGCGCCAGCCCGATCCCTACTCGCATGTGGTGCCGGAAGACGCGCCGATCGGCGCGGAGCTGATCCTGCCGCAGTTGTGCGGCGAGGCCGCATCCTTGCTGGGCGGCGTGGAGTTTCCGCGCCATCCGGCGCTGTTGCCGTTGCGGCAAGCGTGCCTGGTCAAGCTGCGGGCGGTGGCGACGTTGCCGAGCGGCCATCCGTTGCTGCACTCCTGGGAAGCCTGGGGGACGTCGCCGACCACTGCATGCCCTGATGACGACGGCAGCATCGGCATCAGTCCGGCGGCCACCGCCGCGTGGCGTGCGCACGCCGTCACACAGGGGAGCACGACGCAGGTCGGGCGCGCCGACGCGTATCTGCAAGCGGCATCGCGGGCGACGCGCAGCGGCATCGAAGGCGTCGTTCCCAACGTCTGGCCGATCAATGTGTTCGAGCCATGCTGGTCGCTGTACACCCTGCATCTGGCCGGGCTGTTCGCGCATCCCGCGCTCGCCGAGGCGGTGCGCGTGATCGTTGCGCAGCTCGACGCCCGCCTGGGCGTGCGCGGTCTGGGCCCGGCCTTGCACTTCGCGGCCGATGCGGACGACACCGCCGTTGCGTTGTGCGTCCTGCGCCTTGCAGGCCGCGAGCCGGCGGTCGATGCGTTGCGCCATTTCGAAATCGGCGAGCTGTTCGTCACCTTCCCCGGCGAGCGCAATGCCTCGGTGTCGACCAACATCCATGCCCTGCATGCGTTGCGACTGTTGGGAAAGCCCGCCGCCGGCACCAGCGCCTACGTCGAGGCCAATCGCAACCCGCACGGTCTATGGGACAACGAAAAATGGCACGTTTCGTGGCTGTATCCCACCGCGCATGCGGTCGCTGCGCTTGCGCAAGGCAAGCCCCAGTGGCGCGACGAGCGCGCGTTAGCGGCGCTGCTGCAGGCGCAGCGCGACGACGGCGGCTGGGGCGCCGGTCGCGCGTCCACATTCGAGGAAACCGCCTATGCGCTGTTCGCGTTGCACGTGATGGACGGGAGCGAAGAGCCGACAGGGCGCCGGCGCATCGCGCAGGCGGTGGCGCGTGCGCTGGAGTGGATGCTCGCCCGCCATGCGGCGCATGCATTGCCGCAGACGCCGTTGTGGATCGGCAAGGAACTGTATTGCCCCACCCGGGTCGTGCGCGTGGCCGAACTCGCCGGGTTGTGGCTGGCACTTCGTTGGGGGCGGCGCGTCCTGGCCGAGGGAGCAGGAGCGGCGCCATGATCCAGACCGAACGCGCGCTGCAGCAGGTGCTGGAGTGGGGGCGTTCCCTGACCGGGTTCGCCGACGAGCATGCCGAGGAAGCAGTCAGGGGCGGCCAGTACATCCTGCAGCGCATCCACCCGAGCCTGCGCGACACCAGCGCCCGCACCGGCCGCGATCCGCAGGACGAAACGCTGATCGTGGCGTTCTATCGCGAACTGGCGCTGCTGTTCTGGCTCGACGATTGCAACGACCTTGGCCTGATCGCGCCGGAGCAGCTCGCCGCAGTGGAGCTGGCGGTGGGGCAGGGCGTGCCGTGCGCGCTCCCCGGATTCGAGGGCTGCGCTGTGCTGCGCGCTTCGCTGGCCGCGCTCGCCTACGATCGTCGCGACTATGCTCAGCTTCTCGA
Organism: Sinorhizobium fredii USDA 257; assembly: GCF_000265205.3. Lineage (NCBI taxonomy): Bacteria > Pseudomonadati > Pseudomonadota > Alphaproteobacteria > Hyphomicrobiales > Rhizobiaceae > Ensifer > Ensifer fredii. Next base: position 4,606 of record NT_187155.1, on the reverse strand, counting down.
CGATACCCGGTGCTACTGCGCGGCGCTGCGCGCCGGACACGCGCAGGCGGCAGGGGCGGAACGCTGGTCCTACGCCGAGTACCTGCACAACGGTATCGATTCGATCGGCTACGCGAACGTGTTCTGTTGCCTGTCGTTGCTGTGGGGGCTGGACATGGCGACCTTGCGCGCGCGTCCGGCGTTTCGCCATGTCCTGCGGCTCATCTCCGCGATAGGGCGCCTGCAGAACGATCTGCATGGACGCGATAAGGACAGGTCGGCCGGCGAGGCCGACAACGCGGCGATCCTGGTGCAGCAGCGCTATCCGGCTATGCCTGCGGTGGAGTTCCTCAACGACGAGCTGGCCGGCCATACGCGCATGCTGCACCGGGTGATGGCGGAAGAACGCTTTCCCGCGCCGTGGGGACCCTTGATCGAGGCCATGGCGGCCATCCGCGCGCAGTTCTACCAGACCTCGACCAGCCGCTACCGCAGCGACGCTGCGGGGGGAGGCCAGCGTGCGCCGGCCTGAATGCGCGGGAGGCGGCGGCGTGTGCGCGCTGCCGTCGGTCCGATCCGACGCAACGCCGTCGCCCGATGCGACGGATGGAGCGAGCATGAGCGACACCGCCCTGAGCCGGCGCAAGGACGACCATCTGGACATCGTGCTGGATCGGCGAACGGCGCCGGCCACGGTCGCCGCCGGCTGGGAGTACATCCGTTTCGAACACTGCGCATTGCCCGAGTTGGAGCTGACGCAGATCGACCTGCGCGCCTCGCTGCTGGGCAAGACCATGCGCGCGCCGCTGCTGATCAGCTCCATGACCGGCGGCATGCCACGCGCCGAGGCCATCAACCGGCATCTGAGCGAGGCAGCGCAAGACTTGGGGATCGCCATGTGCGTCGGTTCGCAGCGCTTGAGCCTGCAATCCCGCAACTCCCAGGGGCTGACGCGCGCGCTGCGCCGCCTGGCCCCAGACATTCCCTTGCTGGCCAATATCGGCGCCGCGCAACTTCGCGAGGCCGACGGCCTGGACCTGGCGCGCCGGGCGGTGGATGCGCTGGAGGCCGATGGACTCATCATCCATCTCAATCCGCTGCAGGAAGCGGTACAGCCGGAGGGCGACCGCGACTGGCGCGGCGTCCTGGCGCAGATCGCTCGCGCCGCGCGCAGCGTGGGCGTGCCGATCGTGGCTAAGGAAGTGGGGTCGGGCCTGTCCGCCTCGGTGGCCTGTGCGCTCGTCGAGGCGGGCGTGGCGGTAATCGATGTCGCCGGCGCCGGCGGCACCAGTTGGGCCGCGGTGGAGGGCGAGCGCGCCCGCGATGCCGCCGACCGTACCGTGGCGATGGCGTTCGCTGATTGGGGGATTCCGACCCCGGCCAGCGTGCAGGCGGTACGTCGGGCGCTGCCAACGGTGAAGCTGATCGCGTCGGGCGGGATCCGCGACGGCGTCGACGTGGCCAAGGCCATCCGCCTGGGCGCGGACATCGCTGGGCAGGCGGCCGGCGTGCTGGGCGCGGCGACGGTGTCCACCGAGGCGGTTGTCTCACATTTCGAGATCGTCATCCGCCAGTTGGCCGTCGCCTGCTTCTGCACCGGCTCGGCTGATCTGGCGGCGTTACGTCAGGCGCGCTTGTTGCCCTCGGCACATCTGCCCGCCGGTTGATGCCGGCGTCGCCCGCACGTGGCGGCGGGCGCCTAGCAGACTGCTGAAATACCTACGCCAAAGATAGACTACCGATCCCCTTGGCGAGGGGTTCGATGCGCAGGAGCGATGTGTTCATGGAGCAGCTGTTCACGATGAGCGGTTGGAGGATTTCGTGCCAGCCGATCATCCACTGCGCCCGATCCGGCTGATGGTCAATGAAGCGCTAGTGCGGCTAGACGGGTACTGTCACATTGATTGAGCGGTAAGGAAATTGAGGTAGCAGCGCACCCATGACCGTGAGTGCACCGACCTACAAGAACCACCGCTCAATCAATGTGACAGTACCTATTGAGAAGCTGCGTGAACTGAGCCTACCCTGGCCGGGAGGTGTCCAATGAGCCGGCTTCGCACAACGCTCAAGCGCTATGTCGGCATGCGCCAAGGGCTGGGATACAAATACGACGGTCCGGCACGACGGTTGTCGTCATTCGTCACCTTCATGGAAGCCCGCGGCGCCGATACCATCACGACTGATCTGGCGATGGAATGGGTGACGTTGATGGGCCGACAGCCGAGTTGGTCCATCCGCCTGGCTGATGTGCGCTGCTTTGCCTAGCACCTCACTCATTTCGATCCTCTGACGGAAGTGCCACCAAGCGACGCTGTGCCGCCGGCACGGCGGACAAAGCCCTACATCTATAGCGAGATCGAGATTCAGGCGCTTGTGGCGGCAGCACTTTCGCTGCCGCCGGCCCTCGACGCTGGAATCACTGCCGGTTCGGACTGATAGCGGTGGCCGGACTGCGCCATTCCGAAGCGCTCGGCCTGCTCCGGGCCGACGTCGATCTCGACCAGGGCGTCCTTACTATCCGAGAGACAAAGTTCGGCAAGTCACGGCTGGTCCCGCTGCACGCCACGACAATCGCTGTCCTTTCAGACTATGCCGTCCGACGCGATGCACACCTTGGTACGCCGCGCAGTCCCTATTTCTTCGTCGCCGAACAGGGCGGCAGATTGCTGCATCAATACGTGCACCGCGTGTTCTGGCGACTTTCCCGGCAAATCGGATTACGGCAGGAGGGGAATCGCGATGGCCCACGGATTCATGATCTTCGTCACCGTTTCGCCGTCCAGACCCTGATCAACTGGCATCGCGCTGGCGAAGATGTGGAACGCGAGCTGCCGGTTCTCTCGACCTTCCTCGGCCATGCGAATGTTCGCGACACCTACTGGTACCTGTCCGCCGCGCCGGAACTGATGAACCATGCCGTACGGCGATTGGATAAGCGCTGGGAGATTCGGTCATGAGACGCACGAACGACCTGACCGTGCTGATCGAGCGGTGGTTCACAGATCGGCTCATGAAGCATCGAGGTGTAAGTTCCAACACCATTGCCTCCTATCGCGACACCTTCAGGCTCCTGTTTGCGTTCGCACAGACGCGCCTTGGGAGATCCCCATCTCAGTTGACACTGCGGGATTTGGACGCTCCTTTCATCGGCGCATTCCTGGAGGATCTTGAGACGAAGAGATCCGCCTCGGTGAGGACCCGGAACCTCCGCCTCACAGCCATTCGATCTTTCTTCCGATATGCGGGGTTCAGGAGCCGGCACATAGCGCCCACATTCAGCGTGTGCTCGCGATCCCCAGCAAGCGATGTGACAAGCGGCAGCTTCAGTTTCTAACCAGGCCCGAGATTGGAGCGATCCTGGACTGCACGGATCGAAGCACGTGGCTGGGATGCCGCGATTACACTCTGCTATTGCTGGCCGCGCAAACGGGGCTGCGGGTCTCCGAGATCATCGATCTTGACCGAGACTCGGTAATGCTGGGCCAGGGCGCGCATGTGCAATGCGTCGGCAAGGGCCGCAAAGAGCGAAGTACGCCGCTCACCAAGGTTGCACAGCAAGCCCTCCGGCGTTGGCTCAAGGAACCAGGGAAGCGAGGCGCAACGGCTCTCTTTCCGAATATGCACGGTGGCAGCCTCAGCGCCGACGGCGTGCAGGCCCTGCTGAACAAATATGTCGCCAAAGCGCGCGAGCACTGCGTCTCCCTTCGCTCGAAGCGGGTGTCGCCCCATGTCTTGCGGCACAGCGCTGCCATGGAGCCGCTACAGGCGGGCGTCGATTGCTCGGTCATTGCCCTGTGGCTGGGCCATGAGGCGATGGAAACGACGCTGACCTATCTTCATGCACATCTTGAACTGAAGGAATCCGCACTCGCAAAGCTGAAGCCGTACGAAGGCGCCAAGACCAAGCGATTTCGACCAAATGACCGGCTTCTGGAATTCCTGAACGCCCTCTGAGCATGAGAACTATGCCGAGTGCCAACGACTGGTCTTCGACCAAAACGGCAAGAGAAGCGCGTTTCAACCGGTATGTTGGAAGAGGTGCTCGGCATAGTTCGACGGTCGGCATAAAACATGGAAAATGAATGGCGCCGATCCGCTCGACTGGCTCTCGCAGACCCTGACCCGCATTGCTCAAGGCTGGCCAGCATCCGAAATCGAAGCCCTCATGCCCTGGAACTTCAGGTCGGACGCCGTCAGCTAACCGCTTACCGCGTTTCACGCAATGTCCGGCATTCTCGTTGCTATTCCGAAACTTGCCGGACCGCTTCCGGCCCCAATTGAGACGCTCGGATTCATACGGACCAAGAATCCGTTCTTCCCGCTTCCCGGGCGTCCAGATCAAAGGCAGCAACGCGAACTCTCCATCCGCCTGAGACTGGAAGCCGGCAGCATGCCGCTCAGTCCGGATGTCTCCGGTCCTTCGCCTTGAAGGGATATGAACCCGCGGCCCGCCGGCCAATTCAAACTAAAGCATTGAAATACTGTGACAGTGTCATCACCGTTCCGCGGTTGCCGGCGTGCTGTGTCAAATCGCCGTGGGTAAATTTGCATTCGCTTGACCGACGACGCCCTGCCTGGCATACAAAGCTTGGCCCTACACGCGGGCCGGTGTGCCCGCCACGCAAAG
>NT_187154.1 GCF_000265205.3 Sinorhizobium fredii USDA 257 | reverse complement strand
CGATTCCCCTTTTGCGGAGATTTGTGATTCACCGTGATGGGAGGTGGATCATGGGCAAGAGCTATTCGTCGGATCTTCGTGATCGCGTTGTTGGGTTTGTCGAGGCGGGGCATTCTCGGCGTGCTGCGGCGCGCCATTTCGGGGTCAGTGAGAGTTTTGCAGTCAAGCTGATGCAGCGCGTTGAGCGGCATGGGACGGCGGCGCCGGTCCGTCAGGGCCGCCCGCCGGGCGGTCGGCTTGTGGCTTTCGAGGCTTTCCTGGTCGCGGCGGTTGAAGCAAAGCCGGACATCACCATGCCGGAACTGGCGGCCCGGCTTTCGGCGGAACGAGGCATGAAGGCCGCCCCGGCCGAGCTTTCCCGTTTCCTGTGTCGGCGCGGCTTCACATATAAAAAAGTCCTGATGGCGTCGGAGCGCGCACGCGCGGCGATCCGGGCTGAGCGGCGCGTCTGGATCGAGCTGCGCCAGCCGAGGATGCGGCTCGAGCCCCATCGCCTCGTCTTCGTCGACGAGACCTCGGTGAACACCAAGATGGTGCGGCTGCGCGGCCGCAGCCTGCGCGGCACGAGGCTCATCGCCGATGCGCCGTTCGGCCACTGGAAAACGCAGACCTTCATCGCCGGGCTGCGCTGCCATGGCATCACCGCCCCCTGGGTGATCGAGAAGGCGATCAACCGGCCGGCCTTCGACACCTGGGTCGAAACCCAGCTCGCGCCGACCCTTGCCAAGGGCGACGTCGTCATCCTCGACAACCTCGCCTTCCACAAGAGCGCACGCGCCGCAGAATGCCTCAGAGACAGGGGCGCCTGGTTCCTGTTCCTGCCGCCCTACAGTCCGGACCTCAACCCTATCGAGATGGCCTTCGCCAAACTCAAGGCGCACCTGCGCGCCGCCGCAGCCAGAACCTTCGACGCACTCTGGAAGGCAATCGGCAACATCTGCGACCTCTTCAACAGAACCGATTGCTGGAACTACCTCAAGGAAGCTGGATATGCGTCCGATTAAATGTCCGATGCTCTAGCGGAAAGTCTCAGTTGGCTGCTGAAGTTCGCAGCGCACGAGTCTTTGCTATTTCCGATCTACGACAGGCTTTGCGAATAATCGCGCAGGGGTCCGACCTTGCAGTAATGTGGCAAGGAAGGAGGGACGGCGTGAAACCAGGGTGTAGAGCAAAGGCTCGTCGGTCCGGGTCCACGGCGCAAGCCACACCTGGCAGTTCGCACCCGCGGCGCCGGCGAGGGTACTGAGAATTTCTCGGACCAGAGAGGTATCAAGTTTGGTGGTGCGGGCGATGCCTGCTTCTGTGCGCAAGTCGAAAGCGGGATCGAGAAGAGCCGCGAGGACGGCGCGCACAAAGTCCGGCCGTAAGTCGGCCGCCGGGAGAGGCCAGCCTTCGATCTGGTCGCGCATCACCAGCTCCTGCAGAAGTGTCAGGCGGATATAGTCGACGATCCTATTCCGGCCGACGAGCAGCAGGAAGTTCAGCCCGAGCTTCATGCGAGCGCTCGTCGTCTCGGTGCTGACAAGACGCCGCGCGACGGCGACCAGTCGCGCCTCGATGCGTTTGACCAGCAATGCGAAGGCGTTTTCGTCTATTCGCGCCCAGCGAGGATAGGGCACCTCCGGCAGGGCATCGCCGACGAGGGGAATGATCGGTACATAGTCATGCATGCTGCCGTCCGAAAGGGTCTTGCTGATCACCGCGTTTCGCCGTTCGGCTGCGCCCTCCGGCCCGTGTAGCGTCTGATGGTTCTTGTCGATGGTGAGATGGCGCATCAAGAAATATTGGCAGTTACGGCGGCCGAGCTGGTAGTCGTGGTCGCGGAACGCCTCCAGGACGAAACCGCCGAAGCCGCCGAGCAAACCGCTTGCGATCGAGAAGGTCTCCTCCCGCTCCTCGCCGCCGGGCGTACTAGGCGGCACGCGGTGTGGCGAGATCATGAACCGGCTGTGGGTGCCTTCGGCGGCGACGGCGAGCAACTGATCAGGCTTGAAGCGTACCTGCTGGCGGAGCGCCGTCACCACGCGCCTGGCAATGCTGAGCACCCCGAGCGGCGGTTCGCCATCGCCGAGAAAAGGTGGCCCCTCGGGAAAGGGCGCGATCATGATAACGGCTCGATCGGTCTTTTCGGCGTTCCGTTCATTGGGCCGGGGCGGGTCCTTCATCAGGGTGAAGCGGACATATTCGAACGGGTCGTTGTTGATGAGGCCACCATCGACAGAGACGAACGAAAAGGGATAGTCTTGCGACGACGGGACATGCCACGCGTCCGGCCACGTGGGTATTGGTTTGAGCTCTGATTGATCCTCGGAAATCGGAAACTTCGCCTTTGCATATTGCGAGGTGGCCGTCGCTATCACGCGCGGTGAAAGGCCAATCGGGAAGGCGCCGGAGGCGAGGGCGGCATTGGCGAAGGCAAGCCATTCCGGCGGGCGCGTCGACGCGCCCGTTGCGCCGAACAGTGACGTGGCCGCGATCGACGTGCCCGAATCTGTGTCGGCGAAGGGGCTGGGGGACGGCTTCCACGTGCCGATGCCCTCGACCACGTAGTGCACGCGGTCGGCGTGCGTCATCATGTTGTATTGACCGCCGCTGAAGTGGATCGCGTAAGGCACGCCGCGCAAGTTCGACAGCATCATGTAGAAATGGAGCGAACTGGCGACATAGGGGCGTGGGCTGAGGGTACCCGTCGCCTCCAACGCCTCAGCCCCAATCGCGGTCAACACGTTGGCGTTTAAAACCGAGATGACGGGCCGCCCGCCCGCCAGGTCTTTGAGCGACAGCAGGTCGGGTGAGCCGTCGGGGGAAACCAGCGTCGGGCGGGTCACCCAGGACCGGTAAAGACGTCCGAGAGTGAAGCGGATGTTCTGGCTGCCGGGGGCGGGACTTGGGAAGGTCGCGGGAGCCTCGCGGCCGCCGGCGGCGATCACGCCAATGGCGGCGGTGATCGCGCCAGCAGAGGCCCCGGAGAGCGCCTTCAGGCGAACGTCGTATTCCGGCAAGTCGGGGGCCCCCTCCGCCTTTGCCTTTTCCCATGCGTCGAGTGCCTGGATCAAAAAGTCGAAGACTCCGGCCGAATAGGCGCCCGCCGAAATCGCGCCCGACATCGCAATGCCGATTTCGAAGGTCGGTTTGGAGCCGTCGGTCATCACTGTTCCCTCAGTTGAGCGGCGCCGCATTGATCCCGGCGGGCGCCATGACGTTCGTGCACGGCTGCCGCCGGCTGCCTACAATGTCTTCAGGTATGCAATGAGCGCCGCCTTCTCATCCGGCTTCAGCGCCGGGCCGATCACGCCCGGGCCGGGGGTGTCGCTGAATTCGTGACCGGCATTGCTGTTGCCCGGCTTTGCGGTGTCGAACTTGAAGCCACCCTTCAATTCGTCCGTTAGATAGCCAAGCTTGTCCGGGTCGTATTCGCGATTGCCGAGCCAGAACGTCTTCGGCCGTTCGCCGGCCGGGGAAAGCAGGGCATCGATGGTCGGCACCGAGCCGTTGTGCAGGAAGGGCGGCGTCGCCCAGATGCCGTCGAGCGGCCGTCCCTTGTAGGCAAGCGGCGCCTGGATGCCGTTCTGGCGATTGCCATTCATGATCCCCCGTTGCTCGGCCGGCACCGGCGGGGTCTGGTTGTCGTACCAGCGAGCGGCTGTCTTTGCGACGAGCGCGCCGAGCGCGCTGCCGAACGAGTCGGTGTCGATGCCGAGCTCGGAGGGAAGCTTGACCTTGCGCTCCGCCATGCTTTGGGCCTGGGCCGGATCCGTGCCGATATTCTCGACGTTGATGATGGGCACGCGGAGATAGCGCTCGCCGGCCGAATTCTCGTTCGTCCAGTGCTTCTGCTCCCAAAAGCCCTCACTGCCGACCGGTGGCAGGTGGCAGCCCTGGCACCGGTCGGCGTAAACTGCGGCGCCCTCGGTTGCGAGTTTGGTATCGATCGAACCGAACAGGTTGGAAGGCCAACGCGGGGGACGCAGGCCGGTGAAGCCGTTCTCTGCCGTCGGTTGCTTGCCGGCCAACTGCTGCTCGATCTCGAAAATCGTGTCGACCTTCACCGTCGAGGCAAAGAGTGGCTGCTCCGACTTGGTGAGATTGATGAAGGCGCGGACCCCCAACGCTTCGCCCGCATTGCGCACCATCGGCTGCATGATCGAGGCATTGTATTGGACCCAATCGAACCAGGACGTGTCCCAGATATGTGGGAAAGCGACTGGCGCGGATTGAGCGACGTAGTTCTCCGGCCGCTCAAGGTCGAGCGAGAAGACCTGGTTGCCGATCCGGTTGAGTGCATCCAACCGGCCGAACCCCTCTTCGATACTTTTTTCGGCCACCTTCTTTTCGAGATCGACTTCGATCCTGCCACCCGCAAGCACCTTGTCGAGCTGTTTCTTGAGCACGGCCCTGGCTTTTTCATCCGCCTGCGGCCCGAGCACTGCCGTGGCGAAGCGGTCGAAACGGAAAGGCGCATAGCGGGTGAAGAACAAGGCCAATCCTGAAGCCTTGCGGAATTTTCCAAGATCGGTGAGTGCCGGGCCGCCATCGACCATCACGGCAGTACCCTTGTAAGTGAAGCGACCGGTGTGGCATGCCGCACAGGTGAGCCCGACGGTGGTGAGCGGCCTGCCGGTCGCTGGGTTGACCCACGGTTGGGCGGTTTTGGGATCGACAAGATCGCCGCCATGGGCAAAGCCGACCGGAAGGCCGGATGAATCCGCCGTAATGAAGCCGAAGCGGTCGAGATAATCGCTGGACAGGAAGGGCGGCCCGGCTGTCAGCGTGAAGGTGGGCTGCTCCAACGCCGCCAGCCATTCGTAGGGCATCGAGAAGGTCACCGTGCCCTGGTCGGCATGGTGCATCCAACCGCGTTGTGATTGTGACCAGTTCTGCTCGAGCCAGGTGACCTTGTCCACCTTCGGATAGTCAGGAAGATCGACGCTAAACATCCGAACCACATAATAGAGGCCGGCTGCGACCAGCACGGTGAACCCGAGCAGGATAGGCCAAAATCGCGACTTGCGTTTCATGCGTCTTTACCCCCAAAGCTTGAAAGCGCCCCTTCCAGTGCGGCGTGGTCCTCTAATTATTCTGGGGCGGCGGCACTGCCGCCCGCGCCGCTCGCGCGCCCGGATAGACGATTGCGCGTGCGTGACCGAGCGATGCGTAATCATCTGGACTGGTCGCCAAAGGAATGCGAATGCATTCCGGGCTCCGGTTTGGATTCATCTCCAGCCGGCTCACGGCCGCCTGGTCGTCGATGACCTCGTTAAGGCGAATTTCGAACATGTCCACCCAGGGGAACCAGTATTCGTTCCACGGCTGGGACGGGTCGAACAGCTCGTGATTGCCGACCGGCGGCGGCGGCGTGTCACGCAGCTGCGCCTGCAGGATGTAGCGCACGTCACTGCGCCTGACGCGGTGAATGAAATCCTTGCGCAGGAAGTCGGGAGCCCGATCGTCGTCAGCCTCAGCGTCCATGGATGGATGGCCGTTAGCCTTGAATTCGGGGCGCGGCAGGCCGCGATCGGGGCCGCGGTCGGCGTTGATCAGCCGGAAGCGGACGTAGCGGCTGACGCCAGTTTTGTCGATGAATTCGAAACAGACCCAGGTGTGATACCGCGAATCCGTGAACGAGCCGCGGAGTCATCAGATGCGTGCCGCCGATAAAGAGGTCAAGACGCTCGTCGTAAAGGCGCACGCGCAGCCGGTGCCCGATGAGCCGTGACGGCACGGCATGTTTGGTTGGTATCGAAGCCTGCAGCGGTTCGCACTACTGGGCGCGGGAGATCGGCGCACTCGGCCACGAGGTACGTTTGATTCCGCCGGCCTATGTCAAACCGTTCGTCAAACGGGGGACGACGGATGCAGCCGACGCTGAGGCGATTAGTGAGGCAGTGACGCGCAAGACGATGCGCTTCGTTCCGGTGAAATCCCCCGAACAGCAGGCGGCGGCGATGGTCTTGAAGACACGCGCCCTTCTGGTTCGTCAGCAAACTCAGACGATCAACGCGCTACGTGCTCACCTGTCCGAACTGGGGATCATTGCCGGCATCGGCACGGCGAAAATTGCAAGCCTGATCGCGATCGTGCGTGATGAAACCGATGCGCGTCTCCCGAACGCGGCCCGCTTCGCTTTGACGGCAATTGCGGATCAAATCGACGCACTGGCGCTGCAGATCAACAAACTCGAGCGAGAGCTTGTCGCCGAAGTGAAGCATGACGAAGACATGCGGCGGCTGGCCACAATCCCTGGCGTCGGAGCCATTACGTCGGCCTCCATCAAGGCGCTTGTCCCAGACCCGGGTGGGTTCAAATCCGGGCGCCATTTCGCCGCATGGCTGGGATTAACGCCGAGATCCCATTCGAGCGGAGGCAAGGAGCGATTGGGCAAAATATCGAAGATGGGCAATCCCGAGCTTCGCACTCTGCTCGTCGCCGGTGCAACCTCGGTCCTGCGACATGCAAGAGGCAACCACAAAGCCCCACGGTGGCTAGTCGCACTGTTAGCGCGACGGCCTTTCAAGGTCGTTGCGATCGCGCTCGCCAACAAAATGGCGCGGATCATCTGGGCGCTCCTGACCAAGGGCGGAACATATCGCGGTCTCGAGAGCAGTGCGGCCAGCTCATAAGCTGACAACGAACATCACGAACTGCGCGGCACGGTAGCCGCCAGTGGCAAGGTGCGCAAACAAGCGATGATTCCACAACGGGACGAAATCCCGAGGCGAGAGAGGCCAGCGCGCCATTGCGCTTCGAGCGCGTTTGGTTGATCAGTCACTCGTTTCGCGGATTTCATCGAGGCCAGCGGTCCACAGAACCGCGCTGATAGGCCGGACATATGACCGCACCGTTCCCGCGGGATGAATCGCTGAAAAATGCCCTTGCCAAGCGGGTCGTTCCACATATGTCGCGCTGCAGCCTGACGAAGTCAGACGTCTGTCAAAGCGACGTCTTCGCTGCCAGTGTGTGCGGCAGCCGTCAGCTATTGAATGCAGTCTAACACTTGGTGCCCGTCCATCATCAGCTCAGTGAGACAAGCGGGCATCCTTCAAGCGGTCGGCTACTAAGGTTAGCTTGCGGCCAGACATATGTGGCCATGCTGACCTATCCTCTTCAGCCTAGCCAAAAGCCTCGCCGCGCGGCTACCGCTGCACGTCGGTCGCGCGACCCCTGGCCGAAGTTGCTTGGCTGGTGGCGTGAGCCCACTGCCATAATTGTCGTGCCAGGCGCAACTCCACCGCTACGTTGCCTGGATGCGCGACGAACGCGTTCGCTGTTTCGTAGTGGCGGATCGGTCTCCTCCTTGTCCACCGCTCGCCAGCGGGTAACTGCTCATCGTCTCTCTTTCCGGCACCCCCGCACCCGCAGGCGATAGTGACAGCGCCGATAGGCTTGCACCTGCGTGCGACCACTCTTCCATCTCCTCAATAGCCTCCATCCAAATAAGCGATTTTACATATCTGCTGAGTGTAGAGCGACAATCTGGCTGAGATCAGCGCGACAATCTGGATGAGATTCTGGTGTCGCGGTTGTCGGCGACGGTATCATCGTGATTGTCGCTGGCAAGGGCTTCGTTGGTTTCTGATTGTCGCGCAGCGTCGATCTCGGCGGCGTTTCTGATTGTCGCGAAGGAAGCCGGCCTGCCGCGCTGGCGTTTGGCTTCCATCGCGGATCGACGCCGGTAGCTTTCGACATTCATCTCAAAGATGGTCGCGTGGTGGACGAGACGATCGACGGCGGCGAGTGTCATGGCGGGATCGGGGAAGACCCTGTTCCATTCGCCGAAGGGCTGGTTGGCGGTGATCATGATCGATCGCCGCTCGTAGCGCGCGGAGATGAGCTCGAAGAGCACGCTCGTTTCCGCCTGGTCCTTGGTCACATAGGCGAGATCGTCGAGGATGAGCAGATCGAACTTGTCGAGCTTGGCGATGGCGGATTCGAGCTGGAGTTCACGACGTGCCACCTGCAGCTTCTGAACGAGCTCGGTCGTACGCATGAACAGCACCCGCCAACCGTTCTCGATGAGCGCGAGGCCGATTGCGGCGGCGAGATGGCTCTTGCCGCCACCGGGCGGGCCGAACAAGAGGATGTTCGCTCCCTTGGCGAGCCAGCTATCGCCGGCGGCGATCGCCATGACCTGTGCCTTGGAGACCATCGGCACGGCGTCGAAAGCAAAGCTGTCGAGCGTCTTTCCCGGTGGCAATCGGGCCTCGGCGAGATGGCGTTCGATGCGGCGGCGATCGCGTTCGGCCAGTTCGTGTTCGGCGATCACCGACAGGAACCGGGCCGCTGGCCAGCCTTCCTTGTCGGCCCGTTCGGCAAAGTCCGGCCAAAGGACCTTGATGGCCGGCAGGCGGAGTTCATTGAGCAGCGTGCTGAGCGTGGCGGCGTCGATGGCAGGGGCGTTTCTCATGCGGCGTCCTCCAGATGACGCGCGTCGATCAGGGCCTCATAGCCCTGGAGGGAGGCGAGACGAACGTTGACGGTGGGCAACTGTGCCGGATCGGGCGCGAAGAAAGTCCTCAGCGCGATGATGTCCGGCAGTTCGCCCGCATCGAGTGTTTTAGCGAGCCGCTCTGCCAGTTCCCGCTCGCAGCCCCGATCGTGGGCCAAGGCCAGGAGCTCGACGGTGATCTTGCAGGCCTGCTTGTCGGAAAGCCGGTCGAGCAGGGTCTCGAAGGCCCTTCGGTATTCCTGCCGCGGAAACAGCTTGTCGCGATAGACAAGCTGAAGGAGCGCCATCGGCTTTTTGCGCAGCGAATGGATGACATGCCGATAATCGACCACCTGGTCGTGCTTGCCGCTGGCATGTGCACGCCCTCTTTGGAGGGTCATCAGATGCGTGCCGCCGATAAAGAGGTCAAGACGCTCGTCGTAAAGGCGCACGCGCAGCCGGTGCCCGATGAGCCGTGATGGCACGGTGTAAAAGACCTTGCGCAAGGTGAAGCCGCCGCTGCGCGAGACCCGCACGACAACCTCCTCAAAATCGCTGGTGCGCGTTCCCGGCAACGGCTGCAGCGCCGCCCGCTCGGCGTCGATGCGCTTGCCATAGCGGGCATTACGCCGGCTGACGATCTCATCGATGAAGCCGCGATAGCCATCGAGATCGTCGAAGTCACGGGTGCCGCGCAGCAGCAGGGCATCGCGGATCGCATTCTTGAGGTGGCCATGCGGGCTCTCAATCGCACCGTTCTCGTGGGCAATGCCCTTGTTGTTGCGGGTCGGCGTCATTCGGTAGTGCGCGCAAAGCTCTGCGTAGCGCCGCGTCTGGTCCTCCTTGGCATCGGCATCGAGATTGCGGAAGGCCGCCGACAGGCTGTCGCTGCGATGGTAAAGCGGCGCGCCGCCGAGGAACCAGAGAGCGTTCTGCAGCCCTTCGGCCAGCGCCACGAAGCTTTCGCCACCGAGGACGACGTGGGCGTGTTCGAAGCCGGAATAGGCGAGCCGGAAGTGATAAAGCAGGTGATCGAGCGGCTGGCCTGCGATCGTGATCCCCAGTTCGTTCATGTTGGTGAAGTCGGAAAGCCCCAGTCGGCCGGGCTCATGAACCTGGCGAAAGATGACTTCCTGCTCGTCGCCATTGATGGCCCGCCAGGCACGGATCCGCCGTTCCATTGTCCGGCGAACGCCTTCGCTGAGCTCAGGATGGCGGCGCAACATCTCATCGAAGACGGCGACCGGACGAATGCCAGGTGCCGCCTTCAGCAGCGGCACGACCTCGGCATCGAAGATGTCGGCGAGTGGATCGGGACGCCGACGGCCGCGCGGCTTCTTCACTTGTGATGGCAGTTGCGCGTTCTTCTCGATGCGATAGGCCGTTGCTCTGCTGAGCGACGCCTTCGCGGCGGCGACCTCAACCCTGTGCTCTTGTCGTAACTTCATGAAAAGCCTCATCTGATGATCGGTTATGTGACGACCTGGCACAAAGGTGGTTCCCCGTTCTTCGAAGAACCCAACGTACCGGTCGAACCGCAATCACCAGATGAATCGGCGCGGCAGCAGCGGTAGAACTCCGTTCGGGCTACGCCCTCTCTGCGTTCCACCGCTGCTGCCGAGTCTCATCTTGATTGACGCTTCGTCTCATCTTGGTTGTCGCGCTGCAGCTGAGATTTCCCATTAGAATAGCGTGGCATTTTGGGTTGAATTCAATTGGGACAAGGATAGCAGTAGACGCGGAGCCTTCTCCACACACGGCTGCCGCATCGAGTGGTATGGGCTGTCGGCAAACTGCTCCGGTCCGAAGCCGCACTCTCACCATGAATCCACCCGCGCCCTGTTTGAAACCGCCGAGCCCCGGTTCGCCCGCAGGGGCCGTGTCAACCGTATAGTCGCTCTAAAGAGGACCACCTGTGAAACATATCGTTGCAACCTTATTCGGGATACTGTTTGCTACAGCTGCCAATGCCGCCGGCGATAGTCATGTACTGGCGAGCTTGAACGCGCGCTGACTACCGGCAAACCGGTGAGTGTGACGGTCGATTTTAGGCATGTGCACTCCGGCGACTGCCGATACACCGTCGACCAAGACGCGTGGAGGCGTTAGCATAGACGGCTATAGGATCACATCTGACGGCACCCTCGCTTTTGCAGATCAGCATTTTACCATAGATCGTGACGGTAAGCCGGTTGTCCAGTTTCTTCGTTACCGGATCCGGCCGGACGGTGGCGCCGAATTCACCATGGTCGTCTTCAATGTGCCCAGTTACGAGCGAAAAGGAACGAGCCTGGTCTATAAGTGCTCAATTGGTCACGGATTGAGCTTCTTCTCTTCACCGTGATCTGGCATGTTGCAGCACGATCGCGCGGGTTCGGGTGGCGGATCGTCCCGGATCGGCGGCTGAAGGTTTTCCTGTGGCACCCGCCCGTGCCATTTGCAGTGGTCCCGATAGGTAAAGGAACCCGCCTGCCGCTATCCTTGAGCTTCTTCAATGCGGTCTTTCATGCCGTCGCTGGTCTGCCAAGCATAGCGGTCACCGAGGTCCTCTTCGATCACGCCGGCCGCGTATAACTGATCGAGCAGGTCGGCGACTGCAAGTACGCTCATTCCATCCGTCGAGGCCCGCATAACCAACTCCGAAACTGTAAAGTTGCCGCACGCGATTAGATGGCCAACCGAGATCGGAGCGTAGTCGAGCACCCGGTGTTCCATGCTTCGCGAGCGGAGATGGAAGCAGCGGTCTCCCGCTGTGTACTCCAGGTCCCTGCGAAAGCGGATCGGCAGGTCGGGGGCTGGGCTCTCGAGCATATGTTGATCAATCATGCTCTTGAGCCCGTCCCGGAACTCGTCAGGCGTCCTGAATGACCGTTGACCCACTATGCGATACCCGAGGGGCCAGCGTTCGCTACCCGGTACCGGCGTCACTAGTTGCAAACGTCTCTGCGGCATATTTACGAGGAAGCCGGAAACACAGGCGATCGTCGTGTGATTGCGCTCCGTCAAGGCGATTGCCTCTTGCCTCGCACTGAGTTTCTCCTTCCGCTTGCGCGCACGCCCCGTGAAAGCCTTTGCGGTCGGGGCGTCCTTGCCCTGCATGATGAGTTCGACCCCTGTCAGTTCTTCAGGCGAAAACGCCCTGTGGATCTGATTGAGATGTGCCGTGCTGAGCACAGAGAAGCGATTCATCGTAGTGCCATAAAGATTGAAGAGGCCGAGCACGCGCCTGGTGAGTGCCTCATCCTTGAGCGGGGCGGCCGTCGTTGTTTGCGGCAATGCGCCCGTGATCTGATAGTAGTCGAAGAGAAAGCGGTCGTACTGCGGGTTGTCCATTGGCTCTGTGGCCCAGTAGCAGAACCCAGTACGAGCTGCCGGGCCAAACACCTCGCTCGCGACACCAACCACGCCGCGCCAAAGCTCTGCATGCTGTTTGCTATACTCGTAATAGCCTTTGAACGGAGCGGCCGAGAGGCCGCAGAACCAGCAACCGACGGTGCACCCTTCCCTCAGCTCGAAAGCGATGATGGGGTGTGTGATCGACGGTGCTGATCCGCCCAATTCGTCATTACAACGCCGAATTTGGCGCTCGCGCCAGGCATGAAAGCGAGGGTTGGTCATTGACATATCGCCATGGTCGCGCAGGAGGTCGCGATGGCGCAACATGTCGCGCATGTACTCGTCCCACATTATCGACAGCGGCCATGGTGCAGACTCCGGCTTGTAGCGGTAAGTAAGATGATCATCGCGCCAGAGCGGCAGTATCTCCAGTGGGTCAACTTCAATGCCATAGCGCTCTGTTACCGCGCGAGGGGCGTCGGCGCTCTCCGAAACCGCGGTGCGGAACTTTATGTCACCAGCCAGCCGTTCCATGAAACGCTTGATGTGCGACAAGGTGCGCCGTTGCTCCGGCGTGCGCCGGTTAAAGATCTGGCGCCAATACTCGCCTTTAT
>NT_187153.1 GCF_000265205.3 Sinorhizobium fredii USDA 257 | reverse complement strand
TGAGCCACAGCAACTTGCGCATCAGGCGCTTTGCCGCCTTGGCATTTCGGCGGCTTTGCACCAGCACTTCGAGGACGAAGCCGTCCTGATCGACGGCACGCCAGAGCCACTGCTTCTTGCCATTGATGGCCACCACACATTCGTCGAGATGCCATTTGTCGCCCAGGCAGCCGGCTGACCGTCGCTTGATCTCCCGGGCGAAATGCCGTCCGAATTTCTCCGCCCAGCTTCGAATGGTCTGATGCGTGACGATGATGCCGCGGGACGCCAGCATGTCCTCAACCATGCGCAGGCTGAGCGGAAAGCGAAAGTAGAGCCATACCGCGTGCGCAATGATCTCAGCGGGATAGCGGTGGCGACGATAAAGCGGATCACGAGCAACTTCTGACATGGCCCATGTACGCACATCTTCCTCAGCCGTCGGTTAACTTTACGGTGCCATCGGTCTTGTTGTAGTCCTGCATGAAGGCGATTTCGGACGGGGGAACGCCGAGCCGGACGAGCTCATCGCGAATCCAGCGGTATGCCGAAAAGCCGCGGGTTTTCTCGACGTTGATCGTGCCGAGATCGGAGAAGATCATCTGCGCGGCGCCGGGCAGGTCATAGGACCTGCCGTCTGGGCGAAGATACGTGGCCCCGCTCGTCTCTTTCCAAATATGAAAGGCATTGCGAACGAGGAGGTTGAGCTTGTTATCCTCCTCATTGTCGTTAGCCGGCATGACGAGGCGAAGATCGATCGCCGCATGCCGGCCGTCGGTGATGACCGAGAGCAGGATATCGTCGCCGGGCTGCGCCGATCCCTCACGCATCTCGATCGCCTTGATGCGGGTGTCAAGGATCTGCTGATAGGACTTGAACGCAGGCGTGGGCTTGGCGGTCAGGATCTGCCGCCGGCCGGTGGAGATATCCGGCACCTTGACGTATTCGCGGAGATCCGCCGGCATGACGACATCAGCAAAGGCTCGGAACATGGCGATCAGTTCCGGGACATTGACGAAGCTCGCAAAGCGGCTGACCGGCTTGTATTTGCCGGACGGCTGGATCTCCAGCTCGGTCGTGGTATCGCCGAAGCAGGACGCCCAGGCATCGAATTCGTGCAGGCCGCGCTCGGCGAGAGCCTCGCGGCCGAGCAGGCGCTGGATCGAGAACATCTCACCGAGTGTGTTGGTGATCGGCGTGCCGGAAGCAAGCACCAGGGCGCGGCCCGGATTCTTCGTTTCGACGAACCGGGACTTCACATAGAGGTCCCAGGCGCGCTGCGAGCCGTTCGGGTCGATGCCCTTCAACGTGCTCATGTTGGTCGCGAAGGAAAGCTTCCGGAACTCCTGCGCTTCATCGACGATGATCTGGTCGACACCGATCTCGGAGATCGTCAGCAGATCGTCCTTTCGGGTCCCAAGCCCTTCCAGACGTTCCTGCAGGCCTTCCTTCAGCCGCTCGAGGCGCTTGCGCGAGACGCGGTCCTCGCTGTCCACCTTGGTCAGCAGATCCTCGTAGAGTTCCAGCTCATCGTGGATCATCTGTTGTTCGAAGGCCGACGGCACGGCGATGAACTTGAACGCCGAGTGCGTTATGATGATCGCATCCCAGGTGGCGGTCGCCGCGCGCGACAGGAAGCGGGCGCGCTTGTCCTTGGTGAAATTCGTCTCGTCGGCGACGAGAATGCGGGCATTGGGGTAGAGAGCGAGAAACTCGCGGGCAGCCTGTGCCAGGCAATGACCGGGGACCACGAGCATGGCCTTGGCGATCAGGCCCAGCCGCCGTTGCTCCATGATCGCCGCCGCCATCGTCATCGTCTTGCCGGCGCCGACCGCATGCGCAAGATAGGTCGAGCCGGAGGAGATGATCCGCCAGATGCCGCGTTTCTGGTGCCCATAAAGAACGAAGGCGCCAGAGGCGCCGGGAAGTTTGAGGTGAGCGCCGTCGAACCGTCTGGGCGCAAGGTTGTTGAACCGGTCGTTATAGACCCGCGCCAGCCGATCGGTGCGATCGGGATCGGTCCAAACCCAGTCCTGGAAGGCCTGTTTGATCTTCTGCAGCTTGTCGCGCGCGGCCTCGGTATCGACGACATTCAGCACGCGGCGCTCGCCACTGACATCCTTGAAGACGTCGAAGATCTGCGGAACACGGCTGTTCAGCGCATCGGCGAGCAGCTCACCGGCATCGCGGCGGCTTGTGCCCCATTCGGATGTTCCTGCAGCACTAAGCCCAAGCTGCCGGGCCTCCACGGTCCAACTCCCAAGCTCCGGCATATGGTGGATCCTGATGTCGGAGCCCATCATCTCCTTCACGAAGGTCACGACGTCGCTCGCCGGATCCACGGCGCCCCGAGGCGCGCGGTGATGTCGGAGGGGCGAAGGTCGGTCGGCTGAACCGCCTGAAGCGCGGGGACGTTGCGTTCGTAGGCTGGATCGAGTGCCGCCGCAGCTTCGGCGACGGCAAGCTTGGTGCGGACCGGACCGGCGATATAGGCATCCGCCGTCTGCCAGGAGCCATCGGCAGGATCCCGGAAGATCGCATCGCCGAGTTCGTCGACTACCGCATCAACGCGTCTGTGCAGCAGCTCGGCGATATGTTCGATGTCGACGCGGCCGCGTTCGTTGAGCACCACGGCCAGCGCGTCCGCAGCACTGGTGATTTCGGGCGGGGCAGGCGGCGCGATGACCCGTTCGGAAAAGATCGGACCTGGTTTCGCCGTATCGGTGTCGAGGTCGTAATCCTCGATCGAGGCAACCAGCCAGCAATCGGGATCGCCGAGGAAGGGCTGCAGGTTCGGACGGCGGTGCGTTTCGCGCACTTCGCCGGATTCCTCATCCTCGCTGATCGAGACCGTGGTGTGGTTGATCGGACCGAAGTCGCGCACGAAGCTCGACCAGGCGATGCGCAGCCGAACTTGCAGATCGCGCCATGGCCGATCCTGCTCCTGGGCCTTCAGCACCTCGCGCACGGCGTCGCGGATCGGAATCAACTTCTTGATGATGCCGACGTGCTTTTCGGACAGGCCTTCGCCTGATCGCCCTTTTCGTACATTCACCGCTTGCGGAGATCCGTCGACCATCTGCATGAGACCGCGGCTGATGTCGATGAAAAAACTTCCTTCCCTGACCTGTCGGTTCTCGGGCCGAAGATCGACGATCTCGCCGAGCTCGTCCTCAAGGTCGATGTCGATCGCGGTCGGCTCGCCGTCATAGCCGCCTTCGGGAAGGCGCCCGATTGCCTCCTCCAGAGCCGCCTGCAGATCCTCGTCGGCGCGCGGCCGGCAGGTGTAGGTTTCGCCAAAGGGCCCGGAGGTGAGGGCATGATCGCCGAGGACGAAACGGGGATGCTCTTCAAACCAGCGGTTCACTAGAATTGCGCCGTCATCTTGGCTTTCGGGCCGCACTTCCTGAAGATCGAGCCATGACAGATCATTCTCGACTTCGCCGGCCTTACGCTTGCGGAAGAAGAGAAGGTCGACGACGACATCCGTGCCGGCGTCCCGGCGGAAACTGCCCTCCGGCAGTCGGATCGCAGCGATCAGGTCGGCGGTCTTGGCGATATGTTCGCGCGCTGTCGCATCCGCCTTGTCCATCGTGCCGGAACTGGTGACGAAGGCGGCGAGCGCGCCGGGTTTCAGGAGGTCGATCGACCGGGCGATAAAGTAGTCATGGAGCCGGAGGCCGAGCGAGCGATAGGTCCGGTCAGACCGGACAGTCCGGTCGGAGAAGGGCGGATTGCCGATGGCGAGATCGTAGATCGGCGCCAGATCGGTTCGCGCAAAGTCGCCTTTGATGATGCGAGCCTTCGGCTGCAGCAGCTTGACGATCCGGGCGGTGACGGGATCGAGTTCGACGCCGGTGACGAAGGTCCTGTCGCGGAACGCCGTCGGCATCAGGGCTGGAAACAGGCCCGTACCGATACCGGGCTCGAGCACGCGGCCGCCACGCCAGCCCATGCGCTGCAAGCCCGACCAGATTGCCCGGATGATGAACTCCGGCGTGAAATGGGCATATTGCGTGCAGCGGGCGAGCGACGCGTAATCCCCATCTGAGACGGCACTTTCGAGCGAGCTGCCGAGCTCGCCCCACCCGGTCCGGAAATCGATCTCACCGGGGCGGCGGAACATCGTGTTCGCCAACTCCGAGGCCCCGAAGCCGGTGAAGCGGACGAGTTGTGCCTGCTCCTTCAGGGTCGCTGGCCTATCCTGCTTCTCGATGTTGTTCGCGATCAGGATCGCCGCAACATTGGCGCGGGCGCGATCCTTCCAGGATACGGCCAAGCCTCGATCCGCGTCGTCGAGGTAGAAGTTGCGCCGGTTGCACTGCCGCCGGGGCGCCGGACGTTCAATCGCCGCGACCGGCAAAGCCGGAGCGGGAGAGGGCGGCGTCGGTTCGGGGTCGTCGTCATTGGCCGCGACCGTATCGAAGCCGCCGAACGGTCTGACACCTAGGCCGAGGCCTGATGACAGCGCGCTGCTGCCGAACATGTCGAGAGTGAAGGGATCGTTGCTCATGAAATTTTCCTCGCAGATAGGCGAGCGTCATCACCCCGCGGGGGAGCACTTGCGGGACTGAAGGACGCTCAGGGTTTTGGGTTTTGTGGCCAAACGGGCCGGGCTGGTCGCGAAATGTCTAGGATTTCGCGATCAGATAGAGCTGCATCGAGTCTTGAAGGAATGCGACACGAAGGTGCGTCGCCTCCGGAGCCGCCGCCATCATGGCTTCGAGCTGTTCCGCATCGATGAAATCGACACCGTCATCGCCGCCGAATGTCCGGCGTTTGACAGCGAACCAGTCGTCATTGGTGCGGGGATCGCATTCCTCGGCATAGACGACAAAGGGCTTGGCACCATCGGCAGTTTGCCGTTGGACATCAGGTAGACACCCTGGTCGCCGACGAGCCAGAGCCCGGGCTGCTCGTCCTTGCCAGGGCGCAGGCCGTAATAGGGGTTACGAAAGCCGCCATGGGCTTCCGCGTCGGCACGTCCGCGGGCGATCGCCTCGCGGACCGATGTGAGCGGGAAAGAAAGCATCGTGAAGCCTCCTTCATGCGGCAATCGGCGAGGGAAGGTGGCGCAGTTGCACCGGCAGCTTGCCGGCGATTTCGTCGTCAGTCAGATCGTCGAGCAGTTTCAACATGCTGCCCGTCTTGCTGCCGTAGAGCAAGATTGTGCGCTTGCCGCACGCGGCTTCCGGCCAGCGATCGCCGGCATAGCCACGATAGTCGTCCGCAGTGATGCTCCAGATATGTTCCAGGCGTTCTTCGCGGGTCATGGCGCGCACCGGCCGGCTCTCACGCTCGATGATTGCCACGCGCATGCGCTCGACCGCTTGCCCATCGGAGAGATCGCAATAGCCATGGAAGTGTCGGATGTCGCCATCGATCCGCAAGGCGAAGAACACTGATGTCACGGAACCGGCGAGATACTCGCGCATAGCGAACATCGCGCCGCGGATCCAGAGCGGTGGCAGGATTTCGAACATGTAGTCATGCTCGACTTCCGTGATCTCGAACCATTCGCCGGCACAAAGGGGCGAGGCGTCGCCCTCCCAACGGTTCGGACGCTGGGCGTGCCGGTCGAACATCCGGAACATTTGCTGGCGTGACGCGACGCCTTGGAAGACCTTTCGGATTGCGGGAGAGGGATTCATCTGCGGCTCCTTCGAGATGGTTCGGGACCGAAGCGCAGCACTGTCCTATCGACCTTGCCATCCTCTTCAGTCCTTCATGACACCTTCCGGGCCGCCGGCATCGCGGCCGGCCGGGTCAAGGGCCGGCTCCGCCGGGCGAAGCTTCCCTTGACGCGGGCGGTGCGAATGCGGCACGCCGTCTTCCTTTCTTTCCCTCTTTTCTTTCTCCCTGATTTTCAGGGTCTCGTTCCAGTCCTCCTCGGGCGGGCGGAGCCGCGACCAGTCGCACCCGGTCTCGACAGCGAGCGCCCGCAACCGCTCGGCAAACAACTCCCCTTGGGGATTGGCGTCTGTCGCGGCGAGGAGGAGAGCATCGGGTCGCGAGGCCAACTGCCGCAGCGCCCCCTCCGTGGACGGCGACCATCCGCCCCCGTTATACCAACGAGCGCCGTTTCCGACTCTCAGGGATTCCCACGGGGCTTCGAATCTGAATCCATGCAGCAAACGGGAGGTTTGCGATGGGTTCAGCAATTTTGTTGCGTGATGATTTCGATGGGCGTGCTCTTCGACAGCTCGCACGGCAAACGAAGGATGCCAACCAGGCGCGGCGGTTGCTGGCGCTCGCCGAGATTTATGACGGCGGCTCGCGCTCGGATGCGGCACGGATCGGCAGCGTGACGCTGCAGATCGTCCGTGACTGGGTGCTGCGGTTCAATGCGCGCGGCCCCGACGGGCTGGTGAACGGCAAAGCACCCGGCGGCCGAGCGAAGCTGAACGTCGCTCAGCGCCATGCGCTGGCGAAGATCGTCGAAAGCGGCCCGATCCCTGCGATCC
Source organism: Sinorhizobium fredii USDA 257 (assembly GCF_000265205.3). NCBI lineage: Bacteria > Pseudomonadati > Pseudomonadota > Alphaproteobacteria > Hyphomicrobiales > Rhizobiaceae > Ensifer > Ensifer fredii. Next base: position 14,865 of record NT_187153.1, on the reverse strand, counting down.
ACGGTGTCGTCCGCTGGCGGCGCAAGGACCTGGTGCGGTGGATATTCCAGGAATTCCGCATCGCGATGGACGAGACGACTGTCGGCCGTGAGTTGAAGGCGCTCGGCTTCGCCAAGCTGTCGGCCCGCCCGCGCCACTACGCCCAGAACGAGCTGGAGGCAGAAGCTTTTAAAAAGACTTCCCCGCCGCTCTGGCGGAAATCCGAGGCCGGCTCCCGCGCGGCACCGACCTCGAGCTCTGGTGGGCCGACGAAGCGCGCATAGGCCAGAAGAACAAGATCACGCGGCGGTGGGCGCGTCGCGGAACCAGACCCTCCGCACCCTTGGATCAGCGCACCATGTGGGCCTACATCTTCGGGGCCGTCTGCCCGCGGAAGGGAAAGGGTGCGGGCCTTGTCCTGCCCTATTGTGATACCGAAGCCATGCAGCAGCATCTCGCCGAGATCAGCCAGGCCGTCGATGAGGGAGCGCATGCCGTGCTCATCCTCGATCAGGCCGGATGGCACGTCACGCCGAAGCTCAAAGTGCCGGACAACATCACCCTGATGTTCCTGCCGCCTCGTTCGCCGGAACTGAACCCCGTGGAAAACGTCTGGCAGTTCCTGCGCGACAACTGGCTCTCGAACCGCATCTTCAAAGACTACGACGACATCGTCGCCCATTGCTGCGCCGCGTGGAACAAGCTCGTCGACCAGCCGTGGAAGATCATGTCCATCGGACTCCGCGAATGGGCGCATCGGTCATGATCACCGCTCGTTGGTATTACTGAGATATACGGTTCCATCACGCAGCCCCTCGATGGCGGCAAGGCTCATGGCATCGATAGCAGCTTCAGTGACGGCCAGGCGCAACGCTGTGTCCGGCCCCAGACGGAAGAGACCCTTCGTTCCTCCGGAGGCAAAGCCCCGATACTCAGGCCCTCGCGCCTCCCAGCCGGTCACAGCGCCCGCATTGTCCGTATGCGCTGCCCACATGCTGCCATAGGGACCCTCCCGGAGGCGGTCTTGCCGGATTGTCGCGCGGAGCACGTTGGCTGGCAGGAAACGCTCGCCGGAGAGATAAGCCCACGTCGACGAGCCGGGCCACGGATAGCGGCGTCCCTGCCAACGCTCGGGCAGAGAAAGGTCGTGGTTTTGATCGGGCCTGGGCGCCTGCCATTCCGGCTCGTCGATCGTGAAACCGACGAGGTCGGCGACCCTCCCGGCGCCTTCGAGAAATCCGACATGATCGAGATGTTCGACAAGTCCGAACACATCCCCTTTCGCATCGCTGAGCGGATCGAACCATCCGCGCCCCTCATGAACCACGATGATGATTTCAGCGCCACGCCGAAACTTCACCGCCCGCCGGGTACTCTCCTTCGCATCGATGGCGAAGCCCGCATGCTCAAGAACAGCCGCACAGCCTACCCGTTCGCGCAGCGCCTCTATTTCCTTCCTGTTCATGCCTCTTCCTCTTTGCCTTGCTTGCCCGTCGCTTCGCGGGCGCACTTCCACCAGCCGCGAAGAGCAAAGGCGGCAAGGGCACGGCTGGCAATTGTCGGATCATGCAAGACCCGGCCGCGGCGCAGCCTCCCTTGCGGCCTGCCGCTCGCAAGCGGCACGCCGGAGGCACAGGCCGGCTCAATGAGCCGGCCATGGGAAGAACTCATGGACGATCTCAAGATCGTCATCGGCGTCGATCTCGTCGGAAGGAAGCACGCCGTACTCGCCGCCGACCGAGAAGAGGGTGACCGGGACCATCAGGTCGCGGGAGAGCTGGAAGGCGTGGGATTGAGCGAGGGAAAGATCGTGCGACATGTGAGAGGCTCCTTCGGGAGCGGGCCAATCCCGCTCGATGGCTCCTCAAAAGGCCCGACGGCGGGCGCGATCACCGCGAGGCGAAGCCGAAGCGGCCGCAGCTTGCTAGCGGACCCTTTACGGGTTGATCGTGGAAGATCCGGCGCCGGGCCAGGACGCCATCACAAAAGAGCGGGATTGGGCTGCTTCCGAAGGAGATAAAGGATCACGCACGCCTATTGGTCTGCGGCAGTTTCCCGCGCCACAACAATCGTGTCCACCTTCACCCTACCCACCGACCGGACACTCAGCGCATTCGGAGCGTATCCGAAGGCGTTTCGCCGAAAGCTTGATAATAGGCGGCGGCGAACCGCCCCATATGGGTGAACCCTTCATTGCGCGCCGCATCGGAAATCAATCGTGAGCCGTCATCGCCTAGGAGAGCTCTGCGGGCAGCTTCAAGGCGGATCGTTCTAAGATAGCCTAAAGGCGTGGTGCCTTTGAAACGCTGGAAGGCCGCCTGCAATGCCCTGACGCTTGTACCCGTCTCGGCTGCGATCAGAGCAGCCGTCATGGATTGCGCCAGGTTCGAGTGCATGTACTCGATCGTTCTTTTCACCTGCCACGAGACAGCCGGCGAGAGCGACTGTTCGAGCCGCGGCATGTAGCTGTTGGGAGCGACCTCCAGAAGTGCGATCATCGTCGCCTGAAATAGCCGCTCGATAGCGGCCGGTGATAGTCGATCTGCTTCGGAAAGATTGAGGCAACTCCAAACAAGATGGCCGAGCGCCGCCAACCGCAATCCTTTCTCGGAAGTCAGATCGACAATACGATCGAATTCGAGATCCGTCGTGACAGGACCATCCAGCAGTTCACTCACCTGCTGCACCATCGCCGCCTTTTCGAAGGAAAGGCCGATATGGTTGGAATGTTCATGAGGGGTTAGCTCGTCGAAGTACGCGAGATCCTCCAGAAAACCTGTTGCTCTCGTCGTCGGGAAGCTTTGTGTCCCGGCACGTATCTCCGGCGCGTTGGTGGACGGCAGGTAAAGAACGAATGCGTCGGGCGCGTCATCGAAGCCAAGTTTCAGGGCTGAACGGCACTTCCCCTCCCAAGCGCTGAAACGGCCGACGATGTAGTGTCGATCTTGGCCAGCGCTCCCGTGGCGGAGCGGTTCAACGCTCGTCGAAAGCAACGCGCTCGCGTCGTGCGCCGGCATCGCACCGGCGTCAGCCCGTTCAACTTCATATTTTGAGAGCGCACGATACGGCAACGAACCCTCCAAAACTTGCCAAACGCAGCGCAACGAGCGCGTCGCATTCTTCGTTCCCAGTCCCGCCAGCGGAGCCGGTCACTCGGGCTCTGAGAGATTGGCCTTCGCGATAGCTTCTTCCGTTGATCTTACCTCCAGCGCGGCAAGCGCGCGCTGGAGATAACCCTCGATATCGGCGACGCTCTTGCCCTCCAGCGAAGCGATTTCGGCGACGGTCCTACCTCGAGAAATCCATCGAAGGCAGGTCTTTTCAAGTGGCGAGAGTGTCCATTCCTTCATGACAAAAATCGCGCTCAGTTGCGCCGCGGTCGGCGGCAGGTTTGGTACCGGACGGCAGCATTGAAATCTCGGTAGAAGCCAAGACTGCGATGCCTCCGAGAAAAGTGGCTGCCGTCGAGACCTGTGCGACGGCAGCCGAGTTGCCCCGGGAGGAGGCTGGGAGTTCGATATCTCGTCTTCAACATTCGCATGTTATGTTATAACATATCGCGTAATCAAATTTATGGAACTTCTAGCGCTGCCCCGGCCGTGGACGGCCAAGCTTAAGTGCTTGGCCCGCACAGTTCGAGAGACTGGCCGCATGATCAAAAAATGCCTCTCCACTTTTCCGAAGCATGTCCCAGATGCAAGAGGCGATGATTCTGCTGGGTGTCGATCGTGGAGACAAGCATTCACCCTTCATGAGAGAGGTGACGTGACAGAAAACCACGGAACCGATCCGTTTGGGGATTGGTCATGATCTCTTCTGGCGGACCTTGCTCGACCACAACGCCACCATCCATAAAGACAACCCGATCGGCGACCCCCCTCGCAAATCCCATTTCGTGGGTAACAACAATCATTGTCATGCCTTCTTCGGCCAACTCGCGCATGACTTTGAGTACTTCCCCGACGAGTTCGGGATCGAGCGCCGACGTGACCTCGTCGAAGAGCATGACGGATGGTTCCATCGCAAGCGCCCGGGCGATAGCTACGCGCTGCTGTTGACCACCCGAAAGTCGCCCTGGATAGGCGTCGGCCTTGTGTTCCATTCCGACCTTGGCAAGGAGCTTCATGGCGATGTCACGCGCCTTGCTGTTGTCCATGCCCTTCACCTTGACCGGACCCATCATTACGTTCTGAAGAACGGTACGATGGGGGAAAAGATTGTAGCTCTGGAACACCATGCCGACGTGTTGGCGAAGGCTGGCGTTGTCAACTTCGCTTACCGGCCTGCGCGTGCCGTTCACCATCTTGTAGCCGACCGGGCGGCCCTCAACGGTAATGGTCCCCTGGTCGAAGTTCTCAAGGAAATTCACACAACGCAACATTGTGGATTTTCCCGACCCGCTCGGCCCAAGGATGACGACGACTTCACCGCGCTTGACGGATATGTCGATGCCCTTCAGGACTTCGAGTGTCGAGTAGGATTTGCGGAGACCTCTGATAGCAACAATATCGTCGCTCTGAGAAATCGGGGCAGCAGCTTGGTTCATGTTGGTCTCCTTAACTGTCAAAGGCCAAACGTTTGTCGAGCGCGCGTGCAGCGAGCGAAAGCGGGTAGCAGATGATGAAATAGATGAGCATAACGCCGAGAAAGATCTGGAATGCAGCAAGAGTGCGCTCCACCACTTCGCGGGCAGCGAAGGACAGCTCCCACGCTCCTACAATGGATGCATAGGATGTCTGCTTGATTGCCATAAGTGAGATATTGAGGACTGGCGCGATAACCAGGCGCATTGCCTGCGGAAGGACAATCTCCCGCATCATTTTGCCTTTGCGCATTCCAAGGCTTTTGGCAGCCTCTGTCTGTCCCGTCGGCACGCCGGCAATCGCCCCGCGCGTCGCTTCGGCAACAAAAGCACCCACATAAACGATCATGGAAATGGCGACCGCCGTATATGCATCCAGCCGCAAACCCAAAGCGGGAAAGCTGTAGAAACCGAGAAACATGATCACCAGAACCGGCACGCCACGGAACAGGAAAATGTAGGCAGTGATGATGGAACGGAGGATTGCTCCGCCAACAGATGCCAGGACACCAATCCCGACGCCAAGCGCCGTGCCGCAGGAGACGACGATTGCTGACAGTATGACGGTGTATACCGCGCCTTGTAGCAGGTAAGGCAAATTCGATTGAAGGACAGGAAACATCAGCCATACCTCCGGGCCGCACGCACTTCGATGATACGAAGGACCAGGCCGAGCGTGCTTGTGAGAATGAGGTAGAAGAACGCGACTGCAATGAAGGCTTCAAAGGACGCGCCCGATCGTTCGATCGTCATCTTACCGGTCAAGGTCAGATCCATGACGCCGATGGCCGATACAAGTGAGGTGTCTTTGACGAGGACGATGAGTTGGTTACCGAGCGCCGGCAGCACCTTGATAAACGCCTGCGGCAGAATGACGAGACGGATGACCGCGAATCTGCGCATGCCAATCGCGCTACCGGCTTCCCATTGCCTCTGGCTTAGGGATTGAATTCCGGAACGCAGGATCTCGGAAAGAAATGCGCCGTGCTGCGAGGCGATTGCGATTACACCGCAGACGATGCTGCTCCAGAAGAGGCCGAGAAGAGGCAGCCCGAAATAAAGCAGGTACATTTGCACCAGAAGCGGCGAATTGCGCATAACCTCGACATAGGCATCAACCAATCTGCTGGCCCATGTCCATTGGGCGAGCCGGGGTATAATCAATACAATGGCCCAAATCAGTGCCGCAGGGGCGGCGAGAGCCGCTACCCCCGCAGTAATCAGGAACCCGTCGGCAAACGCCGGAAGATATCTGGTGAAGAAAATTACGAACGCGTCCAATGGTGTTCCCCTTGTTATTTTGAACCCAAAGACCGACTACTTCTGTGGCTGATTGAGATACCATTTGACGTTCAAGGGCTTCGTACCGAACCACTTTTCATAAATCTTGCTGTAGTCGGCAAAGAGGTATCCACCGGTCATTTCGCTGACCGTGAGATCTAGATACTGCCACAGGCGGAAGTCGCCGGGTTTCATGAAGATGCCAGTATTTACGACATCTGTCAGTCGCTCCTCGATGACGCGCATGTCGGGGTTCTGTTTGACATACCAGGCGGCGACCGGGCCATCCAACTGTGCCCCTTGCGCACGACCAAGCTTCACGGCATTGAATTGGGCCGCAATGCCGTCGAAGGTGGCGATCTGTGCGCTCGGGAAGAGGCGTTTGGCGCGTTCCTCCTGGGTCGGCGTCGTCAGATTGGCAATCGTGACGTCCGACTTGTTGAAGTCGGCGAGCTTCTGAAACGGCGCGTCCTTGCGAACGATCATCACGACACCACCGTCGATGTAACTACGGGTGAAAGCGACCTTCTGAGCGCGATCAGCATAAATGCTCGTAGTCTGCGCGCCGAAGTCGATTGTGCCGTTCTGAGCATTCGGCCAGCGTTGGGCTGCACTCTGACGTACAAACTCGACCTTGGTTTCGTCGCCGAATGTCGCCTTAGCAATCAGCTTGGCTATGTCGATATCGAAGCCGACCAGTTCGCCCTTCTCATCGACAAATCCGAACGGCGGAGATTCGCTCGACACGCCAACGATCAGTTTTCCGCGAGACAGAAGCTCATCAAGCCGCGATGTTTCTTGGGCATGGGCTGCTCCCGCAACGACCATGGTTGCCAACGCGCCGGCGAAGACCGAACGCAGCTTAGAAAGAAATCCATTTTTCATTTTCATTCCCCTTGTGGTTGTATTGCGCCTGCACAATCAGCGCAGCGCGGGTCGAACGATCCCCTCGATAATCTCGGAAATCGCAAGATGGGTGGAAAGTGGTATACCATCGACATTTGCGTCGATCAGTCCGTCGACAGAGTTGATCAGGCCGATATCGACACCACGCTTGAGAAGAGTGGCTTCCATTTCTGGCTTGTGAAGGAGCCGGATGTCCTTCAACCGAGCGGCGAGCGCGCCGACGATAGCGTAGCAACCCCAATTTGAGACCGCCGCCGTGACGAGAATATCGGAGCCGGTCATGGCGCCGATCCCGGCGCCACCTTCCGGTCGCGCGTCACCAAAACGGACGTGCTTATGAACTGCTTCCTTGATCGCACCCATTCCGATTTCATTGCCGCCGTCGCCGACTGCCACGGTCAAAACGCCGCGCTTGTTGGCTTCATCGAACACATAATCGATGCGCGCGCGGTCCATGCCGTAGTCCACACCACGCATGCTGCAATAGATGCCGTCGGCATTGCGACCGACGCGTTCGGTCGAAAACAGCAGGACGGGGTTTAATTCGTCCAGAATGCGGCAAGCTTCGGCGGGGGCGTCCTCATCCTTGGTCGTAAATGGCAGAAGCGATACGACGGCGAGGCTCTTGTCGCGGGCGGCAATCTTAGCCTGTTCGACTGGAACGACGGTCAGGCCCGCCGTCGTCATGAGCTTGCCGATTGGCTCGATCAAGGTCGCCTCCGCGAGAACGACACACAGCGCCTTGCGGGAAAGGCTGATTGCGCGCACCACCGCCGCCAGACCAGCCGGACCGTCATTCTCGCCGATCTCTGGGGAGATCCAGGCGCGCGAAACCGAACCCGTTGTGACCAGTACGACATCCTCGTGGTTCAGCGCGGCAAGTTTATCGGCCGCTGCTCCCACCGGCGATGCTCCAAGCAATAGACGGGTAGCCGCAGAAAGATGCTCGACGCCGCGGCCGCCCAGGTCGAGATTGACCAGCCGGTCGAGCCGGTCGTCCATGGCGGCGAAATTCGAAGTGGTCATGCGAAATCTCCCAGGATCAGCGTCTTCATGGCGTTTTCATCAGTGACAATGTCTGCAACCTTGGTAATGCAGTCATCGACCGCATCGACGACGGCGCTCACGCCACCGACACTTGCAAGGGCATCAAGAGTCGGTTTCAGACGCAGCGAAACGCGCGCACCGGGCTGGCCATGCGTGTTGACAGTCAAAATGCCGTGGTCTGCCAGAAGGAGCATGCCGAGTGCCGCAGTCGCCTCGCAGGGCACGACATTGAGCGCATCGGCCGAGATCGACGCACGTTCGAGAATGATAGCGAGCACGGCGTCTTCATTGACCATGGGTCCAAGGTCGCTGCGCATGACAACGCCCGCGCCCATCGCTGCCTCAAGTGCGGCGGCAAGTTCCTGACCGGCCGCCGCCTCCTGTGTCAGATGATGAGGATCGAATTTTTGAAGAGAGCGAAGCACGGCCGCCGCGATTGGAGCACGAGCTTCCATACCATACTCGGCAGCTTTGGCGCCTGCGGCCATGACGAGACCGGAACGGCCGACCAGCACGCCAGCGCGCGGCCCCGAAAGTCCGGCCTTATCGCAATTGGTGATCGCGAGATCCGCACCGAGTGCAAGAGCTTTCTGCCCTCCGTGCAGTACAGGGCGAAGGCGAGCCCCGTAGGCCTCATCGAGAAGGACAATGGCTCCAGCTTTGTGGGCTTCCTCGACCACGGCTATCGTAAAAGCGTCATCGAGCCGAGCCAGAGCGCTCGTAACGGTGGTTACGATAACCAGACAACAATCCGCAATGTGAGTGCGCCAATCTTTGTCCGAGGTAACTTCCTTCAGCCCGACCCTGGCGAGTGTACATCCACGTACGACCGACGCGTGAGATCGATCGCCGGCAGGCACGACCGAAAGTACCGGCTTTCCGCCGGCGAGTGCGGCGATCGTCGCTACGATCCCGGCGCTGGTGCGATTGAAAACGGCACATCCGTCATCACTTCGTCCGCCAAGATGTTCGATGGCGACCGCGCGGAGCTCCTCGGCATAAAGACCAGGACCAATCCATTCCTCGCAATTTGTGTTCAGGTCTTCCGGACGAACTGGAAAATCGCGCTGGTTTCCTGTGAAAACGCCGATCGATCGCGGTCCAAGTGCCTGGACGCGCTTTGCCGCGACGGTCTGTCCATGGCGAAGGCGTTTAGCCTCCTCGATACTGGATTTGATGATCGAGCCACGCGCGAAACCGACGACCGGATCGATCTCATTACCGAAGGTGTCCCGGCGAGCTGTCTGACTTTCGCTCTTTTGCGTGGATAGGCTCATAGGTGATAACCTCCTTTGGCCTGGGCATCATCGAGCACCGAAAAAATCGGTAGGTCCGCCTCGCTGGATGCTGTGGCCGCGTTTTTGAGTTCGGATTTCGAAGTTGCAGAAATTGCGATGCTACGCATCAGCTCGGAGACGCCTGAGTGGCCTCGCCAGTCGATACCATCGACAGCGAGTGCGGGACGCGAAGTCGCCCCGTCGAGCGCGCCCGCTGCAATGCAAGCGACAATGAACGCATGTTCCCGATCGCCACTGTGCGCGAGATTCTCATCGTCGAGCGCTATCGCGAGAGCCCCGGAGACCGCATAAGCTCCCCAATTGGATACGGATGCACTGACGAGAACGTCGGTTTCGGTGATGGTGACCACACCCGTCTCGTCAGGCTGCGAGCGACCACCGCGTGGCAAGAGGGCGGCGACCGCTTCACGAATTTTTCCGAACCCGATTTCGTTACCGCCGTCGCCGATTCCGACCGTCAGCACGTTTCGCTGTTTCGCCTCGTAGGCCAGGCGATAGACATCTGCGACGGTTCCCGGCGGGCGGCGATCGCCACGAATGCCATGATAGTGGCCAGCTTCGTTCGGACCATCGCGCTCTACGAAAATGACGGCCGTCGGTTTCAGACGATCAAAAATATCGGTGGCGGCGGCTAGACCTTCTGCCTCGCCTTTCGGAAAAATGGCTGTGGTGATCGAGCCCTGCGACTGCGCAACGTCCTCGATGACTCGAACGCAGGCATCGACAGCGGGCATATGCTCGTCCTGGGCGACAAGCGTAACATTCGCGCCAAATCCGAGCGCCAGGCTGCGCGCCAGCGCCACAGCACCGGGCGGACCGTCGGTCTCCCCGAGAGGCAGCTTCGGCGCAACGCCTGCGCCGGTCGCGACAATAACATCTGATCCTGGGCGTATTGCTGCAAGCAGCTTTCTTGCCGCGAGCGTCGAGGAAGGCTCGCCTTGTACCGCGCGACAGGCCAGATACGTCGGGACGACGATTCCAGCCGGAAGCCCGCCCGTTAGCGGGCGGACCTCTAGTGTCATAAGTCGATCGAAACGCTCGCCAAATACGCATAGGCGCTCGATATCGGCCGTCGTCAGCTTGCTATTGATGGAAAGCGTTTTGGGCATCGACTTGGCTCTTATCCGTAACTTCAGAGGTTGACCGTGACGCTTTTGCGGGCCGTGTAGGCCTCAAGAGCACCTTCGATGGAGTATTCGGATCCAATACCGCTCTGCTTGATGCCGCCATAGGACATGCCGGGGATCTGGCCGCCGGCGCGGTTGATCTGGAGCCAACCGGCGTCGATCCGGCTCGCCGCATTGAGAGCCGTGGTTAGGTCATTGGCAAAGATATAGGCGGCAAGGCCATAGTGGGTGTTGTTTGCCCACTCGATAACCTCGACTTCACTCGTCCATGGAATGGCAACGAGAACAGGGCCGAACACCTCTTCCTGCACGATGCGCCAGTCGTTGGTGAGGCCTTTGAGGACGGTCGGCTTCGGGAAGAATCCGACGTTCCTGCCAGCCGCGGGCGGGACTTCACCGGTTACCACTTCGGCGCCCGAGTTAACCGCCTCGGAGATGAACTCCCGAACAGCGCTGTAGCGCTCCTCGTTGATGATCGCGCCGATATCGGTCTCTTCGTCAAGGGCGTCGCCGATCTTCATTACGGCAAGCTTCTCGACGACCTTCTTCAAGACAGGCTCGAATACATCCTGATGGACATAAAGACGTGAACCGGCAGTGCAGGACTGCCCCTGACGAGCAAACCGCATCGCATTAATGATGTTCGCTGCAAGGCCATCGATCCTGTCGTCGGTCGCGGCGTCCGGATAGACGATGGTTGGGCTCTTGCCCCCAAGCTCCAATGTGGCGCGAGCAATACGGTCGGCGGCGGCATGGGCGACCAGTTTACCGACCTCGACCGAACCCGTGAAAGAGATCTTTGCAACGTCCGGATGGCCGGATAGGGCAGCACCTGCTACTTCACCTACGCCGGTCACGACGTTGAAGACGCCGTTCGGGAACAGATCGGCTGCAAGCTCTGCGACTCGGATGACCGCAAGCGGCGCGTCTTCGGCAGGCTTCAGGACGAGCGTATTGCCAGTGCCAAGAGCCATGCCTATCTTGACGGCGGCGAGAACCAGCGGTGAATTCCACGGTATGATCGCACCGACGACGCCAAGCGGCTCGCGCGTCGTGTAGCTGAACAGACCCGGGCCAAGCGGAAGCGTTTCGCCCTTTTGTTCGGCGACCGTTCCGCCATAGTAACGCAGCACTTCAATGGAACTCATGACTTCCGGACGGCTCTGCGTACGCAGCGCGTTTCCGGTTTCTGCAGCGAGAATGCGAGCGATCTCTTCCGAATGCGCTGAGACACGATTGGCAAGCTCCGTCAGGAGCGCGCCGCGCGTACGCGATGCCAGACGCCGCCACGAGGGAAACGCTGCCTTCGCCGCGGCAACTGCAGCATCGACATCTTCTCTGTCCGCCGCGCCGATCGTCGTAATGACGCTGCTGCGGCAGGGATTGATGATGTCGAGCATCGCGCCAGATACGGGCTTGACCCATGCTCCATTGATCAGTTGACCGGAAAGGCCAGCGGTTGGCAAAATGACTTCCGCCGTGTCATTCCGGACTTTAGCTGTCTGAGACATTGTTCGTTCCTTGGTTGAATGCGGGTGATCAGGCGCTTGCGGGCAGGCGCAGTTCGACTTTCAGAAGATTTTCGAAAACTTCTGCTACGCTCGTGGAATCCTTGCCTCCAAGACCTTCGGCGCGTGCCATATTGTAGATTTGGCGGACCATCTGACCGAGCGGCATGGGGTAAGCCGAGAACTCCTCGAGGCACAGGGAGATGTCCTTGTGCATCAGATCGAGTGCGAAGTTTGCAGGACGCTCTTCGGTGAAAAGCGTTTTTGGGAGGTAGTCGAGCATCTTGCTGCCCGCGAGTCCGCCGGACAGGACTTCCGTCAGAACAGATAGGTTCGCGCCGGATTTGACGCTGGCGGAAAGCACTTCGCCTAGGGCAACGGTATTGATTGCCGTCAGGAGGTTATGGGCGAGTTTGGTCAGTTGGCCAGAACCGACAGGGCCGCAATGCACAATGCGGCCGGCGATCGGGCCGAGGACCGGGCGGGCTGCATCGAGAACGTCTTGGCTTCCGCCAGCCATAACCAGAAGAGTCCCGGCGCTGGCGCCGGCGACACCGCCGCTGACCGGCGCGTCCATGAAGTGAACGCCCTTCGCTTCGCACTGTGCTGCAATGGCCTTGGTTGTCGATGCATCGACTGTGCTGAAGTCGATAACCGTAGCGCCCGCGGCCACTTTCTTGAGGATACCATTCTCGCCGGTAATGGCGTCGCGAAGAGTGGCAGGACTCGGCAGGCTGCTGAGAACAAACATGGCTGGCGCGGCGGCGGCACTCGGCGATGCCTCAACGACAGCGCCTTTTACAGCAAGCTCAGCGGTAGCCGCCGTGTTGGGATCAAAAACGTGGACCACATGACCTGCATCGAGTAGGCGAAGCGCCATTCTCGAACCCATCCGACCAACACCAATAAAAGCAACCGTAGTCATCTTGTACCTTCCTCGTGATGAGCCAATAGACTCTGTCCAAAAAAGGGGAGGCCAAGAAAGACGATCCGACAGCACGCGCGGTCGAGCGATCACTCTCTAATTGTTCCCCTTTTTTACGTATTGATCACAGAAAATGAGTGAAAGAAAAGGCGACGCTTGATAACACTACATGTAAGAAAAACTTACGGACTGCGTTTATCATGCTCAATCTCTCACGGCTGCAACTTCTTCATGAGCTCTCGGTCCTTGGCACGATTTCGGCGGTTGCAAGATCCCTGAACCTGACGCGGCCCGCTGTCTCGCAGCAACTCTCTCTCCTTGAGAAGGAGCTTGGCCTCGTTCTGTTCGAGCGCTCGGGGAGAGGTGTACGCTGGACATCGGCCGGCGAGCGTTTGTTGGCCGGCATTGGCGGAATACTTCAGGCCGTGAACGAAGTAGAAGCGGATCTCGCGCGAACTGCACAAACGGTGACCGGCGACTTGCGTATCGCTGCATTCGGTTCAGCAGCTGCAACTATCATCCCACAAGCGATTACCCAGCTGGCAAAACAGCACCCCTCGCTGGAGATCTTTTTCAACGAAATGGAGCCGGGTGACGGCCTCAAAGCGACTGCGACGAAGCAGGTCGACATCGCAATCGTAGACGATCTAACTGGGACGGAAAACTTCGCGCACCAGCTGGACTTCCAGCCCCTTTACATCGACCCCTTTAAAGCCGTTGTTTCAGTCGATCACAGATTAGCGGGCACTGGACGAAAGTCGGTCGAACTATGGGAACTTGCCCAGGAAAAATGGGCCCTGAACCAATCAGCCATTGGCTATCAGACGTTCATCGTGAACGCGTGCCATGCGGAGGGATATACGCCACAAATCATGTCGAGCTGCCGCAACATTGCAGCGACATTGGAGTTTGTGCGAACCGGAAGCTTCGTTACCGTTCTTCCAGGTCTTGCGACGCACAATATACTGCTCGATCCCGATTTTCGGTGCCTGGACCTACGCCCTGTAACACAGCGGCGACTTTTTTCGGCATTCGCAAAGGGAAGCAAAGCTCGGCCCGCCATTTCTGCTGCATTGGAAGCGTTCGAACACGCATGTTCGATATTCATCGATCATCGATGATCACCAACCAGACAGGAGAAGCTCGCACGGCTCGGTTTGTCTGAACAGTTTCGGGCGTGTGTGACCTGGCGCTGGTTTGGAGGCGTTAGGGCGACGGTATATTGTCTCGATGCCCACCTTGTTTATCAGTGTGGCGACGTGCCGCCGCCCAGTTTCCAGGCCTTCTCCTCTCAAGAGCCCTTGCAAGATACGACTTCCGGCAAAAGGGTAGTCGAGATGTAGTTCGTCGATCCCCGAGCGAATGCGACGCATTCGTCCGCCGCCGCCTCAGAGCCAGATCGCTGTGCCACACTGAACGTGGAGAATAGTAGACGGCTGCCACGGCTGAAGCCGAGAAGCTTCACCTGGCGCACGACGGATAGCCTATGATCGCGGTCGATCATTTGTTGTCCCGCATCAATCCGCCTTGCCCAGCGCACCGGATAAAAAATCGTTCTCCAGCGTCAGTGCGCCGATTTTGGCGTGCAGCGTTTTCACATCGACGGTTGGACGCGCCGGTTCCGCCTTCGCTTCATCACCGAATACGCCTGTCGCCCCCTCAAGGAGCGGTCGTCTTGTATGGTCTCTCCTGTTCCCGGCATCTAAGCCGAAGTCAGGCAGAAATTCCACTTATCCTAGCTGTGCAGATTTCCCGAGCCAGCTCTTACTACGACAACGAGGAATTCCATAAGGCGATCTATGCGGCCAGCCGAAGCGAGTTTCTCGAGGAACAATGCCTGCAACTGCACCGGCGCCTGCGGCCCTACCGCCGCCTGCAATTGCGCGTGCGCAATCGGTTGTCGACGTCTTTCTCGGAACATTGCGCCATCGTCGATGCGATCTTTGCTGGAAACGGAGAGGACGCCCGCCGCCTGCTGCGGGGACATGTCGGCATTCAGGGCGAGCGGTTCAGCGATCTCGTTGCAAGCATGGCGGCCAGATAATCCCGGCGACGCCGAACGCACGGGTATTGTCGCTTAGCAACGCTGGTCGGTCAGCCAGTCGGCAAAAATGCGTGCCAGTCGCCTCTGGCTGCCCGATTTCGGATAGGCGATATAATGCCCGATATATCGGTTGTCCCGGAATTTCCCGGCAAACGCTTTGACCGGCAC
>NT_187152.1 GCF_000265205.3 Sinorhizobium fredii USDA 257 | reverse complement strand
CCACCCGGGGTTCTGCAGCGACACTCGTCAGCTGATCGACAGGAAGGCCTGCTAAGGGCAGCACGCTGCCACGTTGACGGGTCCTCCAGGCTTATCTGGCCAACGAAATGGCAGGACTCCTCGCAGCAGTATCGCTTTATTTGCTGCGGCGGGAGTCGTGTGAACCTGTCCCGGCTCGGGGCAGGAGCCGCAGCGCACTTGCACTTGCTCTCGAATGATCAATTGCGCTGCGCAACCACCTGCCTCGCGGCCTTGAGAAGCGGCGGGCGTGCTATTTGTTCTAACGACGAAGAAAGATATCGATGAACATAGGAGACGCACAGCAGAGTGCAGGTTCTTCCCCGGCCACTTCTGAAGAGGGGGAGCAGGAAAGTTACCTCAGCGGCTTCGCCCGAGCCGTGGCGGATTTGGTCGAAGCCATGACAGGATATCGGACCCCGGCCTCCGCGCGCGCGCAGATCCTGGACAACTGGGTTGCCGAAGAGGGGCAGGGCGAAGCCGAGAATCGGCGACAGGGGCGCACACGAATTAGGGGTTCGGACAACACGGGCTCGCACTCGCTGGATTTGTCCTCCCTCTCCCTGACCGCTTTGCCCGCCGCCCTGCCGCCAAGATTGCTGGAACTGCGCGCCAGGCACAACGAACTAAGCAGCCTGCCCGCTAGCTTCCCCCCCGGTCTTCAGCATCTTCTCATTAGCCATAACCGGTTGACCAGTTTGCCGGACGCTCTTCCGGCGACCCTCTCTCGGCTGGAGGTGGCCGATAACAGCTTGACCAGTCTGCCGGCCAACCTTCCGGCTGGGCTCGAGATCCTGAACGCAAGCGACAACCGACTAACTAGCCTGCCGGACGCTCTCCCGAGCAGGCTCACCTCGCTCGCGGTTAGTGGCAATCAGCTGACCGACCTCCCCGACTCCCTCCCATCGGGGCTTATTGAACTCGATGTCAGCAGCAATCAATTGGCCAACCTCCCCGACCCCCTTCCGAGCACGCTCCAATCGCTCAATCTCAGCGGTAACCGGCTGACCGGCCTGCCTGAGGATCTTCTTGAGGGTCGTGTACCGAATCTTAGTCTCAGCTACCCGCATTTGGAGAACCTCGAGTTCGGGGATAACCCGCTGCCGGACGACGTCCTCGCTAATCTGGCGGCGGCTGAAGCGCCACCGCAGCTTGCGCAGCAATCTCTATATGAGGCTGCCGCGCACTGGCTCGCAGACGACCCGGCGACGCTGGCCGAATGGCAGCACTTTGCGGATGAGCCAGGCGCCCAGGACTACGCGCAGTTCCTGGAGAGGCTACGAGGGACCGTGAATTATGGCAATGACGAGTTTCGGCAGAGAGTGGCTGATGATCTGCGGCAGACGGCGGCCAATCCGAGATTGCGCGAGCAGTTTTTTGCACAGGCTTCCGACGCCAACGCGAGCTGCGAGGATCGAGTTACCTTGCACTGGAACGGTATGCAGACCGCGCGCCTCAACGCTGATGTCGAGGGCGGCGTCTATGACGATCGTCTTGGCGAACTGATCCAGCGCGGCCGTGTTGCGTTCCGCTTAGAGGCGCTCGACGAGATCGCGCGCGACAGGGTCAACTCGCTCCTCAGCCTCGACCCGAACATAGACGACGTCGAAGTCTACTTGGCCTATCAACATCGGCTGCGCGAGCCGCTGGAGCTCAGTCACGTCGCCCCTGACATGCGCTTCCTGGCGGTCTCTCACGTAAGCGAGGATGATGCGACGGAGGCGCTGGACCTGATCCGGGAGCGGGAAGCGAACCAATTCACCGACTACATGGCAACCCGCTGGCAACCTTGGGAGACGGTGCTGAGGCGCATCGCACCGGACGAACATGCAGCGATGCAGGACCGGCTCGTCGAAGCCATGGGCGAAGAGTTTCAGAGCCGTCTGGATCAGCGACTGGCCGAACATGGTCTGGTAGGCGATGTCGATGCCGAGCGGGTGCTCGGAGCCCAAGTCCGAAACCAAATCGCAGGCGAGATCAAAGGCGAGGTCATGAACCGGCTGCTCTCAGAGCGTGGCCTAGAACAATGAGACTTCCCAAGAGTGTCAATCGGCGTTGGCAACGCCGATTGACAGTTTCGAGCATTGACGAGCATGGCATCATGGGGTCGAAACAAGAACTGCGCGAAATCGTACGCTAATATAAGGCCGAACAGAGTGTAAGCATCACGCGGCGCGCAGGATTCGTGCGGGAAGTCGCAAAGGTCTGAAGCCCTCCGGTATTTTCTGTTCATCCTCCCAGGAATAGATGCCGGTGAGATGGCACTGTAAAGTTATCAGCGGATTGATGCAGCGATAGCTGGCGGGGACGGCTGTCAGGCTGCGGCGACACACGCGATTTTGCTCCAGATTTGCATGGCGGCGTTACGCAGGTCTTGATGTTGAGCCGATGACAGCGTATTGCGGGGAAAGTGGAACAGGTTGGCAATCGGATCATGGAAACGAACCGCTGAAGCTGGCGTGCCGACTTGAAGCGTTTCATGGTCCTTTCGCGTCGTCGGGTCGGCTGGTGCGAATTTTCCGCTCGATTATTTAGGCCTTTGTGCGACCGGTGTTCGACACCGGGCATGAGGTCGCGCCTGGCGGCATCATAGGACCGGAGCTTGTCGGTGATCATGACCCGTGGTGTCCGCCCTTGAGCCTTCAGCAACTTGCGCATCAGGCGCTTTGCCGCCTTGGCATTTCGGCGGCTTTGCACCAGCACTTCGAGGACGAAGCCGTCCTGATCGACGGCACGCCAGAGCCACTGCTTCTTGCCATTGATGGCCACCACACATTCGTCGAGATGCCATTTGTCGCCCAGGCAGCCGGCTGACCGTCGCTTGATCTCCCGGGCGAAATGCCGTCCGAATTTCTCCGCCCAGCTTCGAATGGTCTGATGCGTGACGATGATGCCGCGGGACGCCAGCATGTCCTCAACCATGCGCAGGCTGAGCGGAAAGCGAAAGTAGAGCCATACCGCGTGCGCAATGATCTCAGCGGGATAGCGGTGGCGACGATAAAGCGGATCACGAGCAACTTCTGACATGGCCCATGTACGCACATCTTCCTCAGCCGTCGGTTAACTTTACGGTGCCGCTGCAAGCCCATGAGCGAGGCTATGCCTTCGAGGCCTTCCTGAGGCGGTGCTTCGACATGGCGGGCCTGACGGCGCGTGAGCCGTTCCGCAACACCGGCGAGCAGATCGACGGCAGTTTCCTGCTCGGCGAGGAAACCTACCTCCTCGAGGCAAAATGGCATTCACAGCCGACGGGTGTCGCCGACCTCCATGTCTTCCACGGTAAGCTCGACCAGAAGGCCGCGTGGGCCCGCGGTCTATTCGTGAGCTACAACGGTTTCACGACCGAGGGCCTGGCGGCGTTCGGTTCGGGCAAGCGGCTCATCTGCATGGATGGCCGCGACATCTACGACGCACTCGATCGTCAGATCCCGCTGAAGGCGGTCCTCGAACGCAAAGTGCGCAGGGCTGCTGAAACGGGTCGCCCCTTCATCCCGGCGCGGGAACTTTTCGATCAACACGGGGGCAGCCGATGATCCTGACCGATAACGAAACCAAGGTCGATCTCCTCAACAACGAGGCGATCGCGACGACGATCATAAAGCTCCTGCGGGACCGGCCAGATCAACCGGTAACGATCGGCGTGCATGGCGATTGGGGTGCCGGCAAATCCAGTGTCCTCGAGATGATCGAGGCCGGCTTCGAAAAGGAATCCAAGGTCCTCTGCCTCAAATTCAACGGATGGCGCTTCCAGGGCTTCGAAGACGCCAAGATTGCGGTGATCGAGGGCATCGTCACGGGGTTGATCGAGAAGCGGCCCGCGCTGACGAGGGCGGGAGAAGCCGTAGAGGACGTCTTCCGACGCATCGACTGGCTCAAAGTTGCCAAAAAGGCGGGCGGCCTCGCCTTCACCTCCTTCACGGGGATCCCCACTCCCGATCAGATCACCGCGATCGTGGGCTGTCGTTTGGCACTTAAACGTAAGAATGCGGCCGCTTCTTTCTTGGTTGGCACTTAATTTGAGATTTTATGCGCCGATAATCTCAAATTAAGTGCAACTGCGAAGACGTCCGCGACTGACGTGCGCAGTCCAAGATCTCGTCTATAGCGCTGCCGAAGCGAGCTTTGTTCTCGCCCATCATATGGCTACGCAGCATGTGAAGCATCTCCGGCCCGGCGCGCTGGACGATGGCCACACCAGCTAAAAGAGCTGGCCTCAAGTGCAGCGGCAAGAGCGTACTTGCTCGCGACGGAAGTTTGCTTGTTTCCATCCTGAGAACGTCATCGAGATCAGGAATGATCACGCCGAGCACTCTATAGCCGGACCGTTCGTAATAAGCGGGGAAAGCCTTCGGAACGCGTCGCATCAGCAGGAGGCCGGCAATCTCGCTTGGTGCCATCCAGTTTTGCATACCGCGCTCGGCCTCGTCGTCGAGAAGCTGTTCTCCTATAAGGGCACTATTGTGATAGCGACTGAAGGGAGAGGGGCGGGCACCCCCGTCAGTGTTCTGAATGACGTTACCACAAAGCGGACAGGTGATGCGCCAGCCGAGAAACTGGCTACGAAGAACGGGCTGCAACTCGTTAGTGATCGGACTACAGCTGCAACATAATTGCCGGGGCTCGCTGGCAATCAGGCGCCGCGACGACCGCGCGATGTTCGAGAACGTCATGCGCAGGACCCTAGCGGGATCAGCAGAGAACATACGGGCGATGCGGGCAACCTGACTTTCGGTCATGTCTAGATCCGACGTGCGCAAAGATTGTACCTCGGGAAGGCAATGCTGAAGCATAGCCAAGGGAGGGACCTCATAGAACGCGGCATGCCGGATGATCCACGACGACAGAAGTTCATCGGGGTAGGGAGCCAGCCTTACCGGCAATTGCCGTGCGGATATTCCCATCTCATGCGAACGCTGCTTCGGCGTCAAATTCCGGCTCCCATTTCTCAATGGCTTCATCGGTAATCCGCTCTCTTCCGCTTTCGATTGCCTCGATAGCCAGTGAGTTGATTATGTGGAAGATGTTGGCAGTGATGCCCTCGGTGATCTGCAGTATCCGCCGCAATGATTTTGCGGTTAACACCGATGGGTGACGCAGTGGCGTGTTGCGCAGGATCAAGGCGACCAAGATTTCGAACGGCTCATTTGCAACCCAGCGGCTCAGCGTGAACTGTTCGAAGCGGCGCGCCAATTGTACATCGCCACCAATGGCCTCACGGGCGTCATTGACCCCGAAGCAGACGAGCGAGATCTGAAGGCGGTTGCTCAGAAAGCGCAATGTGTTGAGGACGATGCGTTGCTCGCGATATGTTCCAGCGAGAATGTTGTGCACCTCGTCGATTACCAGCACCTGCACGCCGATTGCTTCCATGATGCGTAACGCAGCTTGCTCCATTTGTGCGATATCGGCACGGGGCCGCTGTGGTGCTCCGAGGAGGGTCAGAAGTTCGGCATAAAACCGTCTCTCGCCAGGCCGGCTGGTCATCTCCATTGCGAGAACCGGCGTTTTCAGCCTGCCGGTGAGCGAATTGAAGCTTGGCGGATGCTGGTCACGGAAACGCTTCATGATCATTGTTTTGCCCATTCCACTGTCACCGTATATGGCGATGGAAGGCATTCGCGTCCCGCGTGGATGATCGACCAGGAGGTTGAGGCGATCGAGTACCTGCTTGGCACGCGGATAAACGAGCCAGCGACGTGATCTTATCTCGCGGATGCACTGTTTGTCTGCTTCACCGAGCAGTGCCGCGGCATTCGCAGTCAGGTGAGAGATTTCTGTGTTCATGCAAGCTCATTCTGTGTCCTCGAAAGCAACAGGTTTGCTGGAGTCGATCCCCCGAAGCGAGCCCCAACTGCCGTCATCCACTTTCGTTTTCGCGCTGGCAAGGCGGCCACGTCGCGCAGTCGCTGTTGCCTTGATCGCTGCATCCACCAGTTTGCGCTGCTCAATAGCTGTACCAACGATCGTGCGAATGTTCACCTCTCGTCGCCCTTTCGCCAGAAGCGCACGGCGCGCTGCCAAGGCTTCGTGCAGTGTTATCGAAGGCAAGGTAAGATCCGCGTAGCGGGCCTCCACGAAATTGCCCGATGGTCGCCGCACGAAGACACGAGACATGTCCCGAGGATCGTATTTGACGAGCAGCCGGCGATTTGCACTCCCGACATCGGCACTTAGGGCTGCCGACCAATAGCGCAGTCCAAAGAGATGGATCCCGGTTGGTTGCAGCGTGCGCTCCTGCTCGGGCAGGAATGTCAGCCAAAAACGCATGCGATCCTTGGGCAATCGGAGTGGAATTTCACCCTCGTGCTCGCGCCAGACCGCGATTGGCGGGCGGCCCAAAGTGCCGTGGATCGACTGATGGTAGTTACCGACAATGTCGAGGGCGATGTATCGCTCAAGTTCGCGCAATATCAGCGCCGAATGCCGCTTTGAATCGTATTCGCCAAGCTCCTGGGCATTGCTGAAGGTCGTGCCGGGTAGTAAGTGGAGTTTTCCCATCTGGGTGCCGATCAACCGTTCGATATGGCCACCAAAGCGCGGTTCGCCGGGTGGGCGCCAGTTGATCGCTATGCCGGCATCCTCACACCCCCTCTGGAAAGCACGACTCCTAAAGTCGCTGCCGTTATCGACATGCAATGTCTCAGGCAGACCGGCAACCGGCCACGGTTCGATGATCTCGCGCTCTCGCGTAACCAAGGCGATTTGTCAAAGACGGAGTGTAGCAAGCATAAACTGGTCGAGAGCCGGGAAGGGGCTTCCATCGTGAGGTAGAACCCGGTCACCATCCGGCTGCAAACGTACATCGCAAGAGTTAGCCACGGTCTCCCGATAGGCAGGCGAGTTTCCTCGTCGACGACAAAGATATCTGCTTTGGTATGATCGACTTGGACAATCTGGAGTGGACGTGAGGCAGCGAGCGCTCCTGGAACAGCTGTTGTCCGCTTCACGACTTCGGCTTCGCCCCGTCGTTTGGCGCGCTTCTGAAGGTCGATGTCCTCGAGACGTGCTTCGATCGTCCGGCGATGTGGCGGCTTGAGCCCGGCTGAGACGCAGTTCGTCTGTATATCCCGAACTAATTGAGAAACGCCCGGGCGGTTCTTATTCAGGTAGCATCGTTTGATGCTGATGCGGATGATTTCCTCTCGCCTGTTGTCGAGCATCCTGCGGCCGTCAGGCCGGCCGGGTTTGCGCTCCACCAGCGACATCACCGTTCCTCCAGCTCGAAATAGCTTGATGAGGCGGAATGCAGTTGCCCGACTGACGTCTAGTTCGGCAGCTAGCAGCGCCATATCCCCCGCTATTACCTTGCCAGACTGACGTATCAGAAATCCTCGGATGGCCTCGGCTCGTCGACACGCCTCATCCCAAAGCACTTCGTCAACCTCGTTGGGAAATGGATCATTCATTGCAGAAACACCGTCGACTTCGCCGACGACTGAATCTCACAATAAGTGCCAAAATCCAAGGGAAAATCTCAAATTAAGTGCTAAGTCTCAAATTAAGTGCCACGCTATCTTGTTGAAACCGTTGTGGGCAGAATCTTACGATTAAATGCAAAACGACAACGGCTACCGATGTTCTCCGAGCTATATCGAATTGGGATTCGATGCGTCGAAGGGTGAGCATCGGTATGCCATCGAATGGACTCCGAGCGAGATCCGATGGCTGGTGAAGGTCGCGTCCCCACCAGTGGTGTAGCTGGGCTGTAGCCAAGCCGCTCGCGAGCGCGCCCTCGATTGCGCCGTAGCGAGCGAGCGGCGTAGCGGTGGTCATCGAAGTTCCCCGGTAGGGTCGGGTTTGCTGACACCAACCTGATTCGAAGGAACCATCGATGACCGACGACATGATGAGCCTGCGCGCGCTCGTGGAGAAGACCCCGGATTGCGATCTCCTGCGCGAGATGATCGGCTTCGCCGCCGAGCGCCTGATGGAGCTTGAGGTGGGGGCCGCCACCGGCGCCGCCTTTGGCGAGAAGACCCCGCTGCGGCTGGCCCAGCGCAACGGCTACCGCGAGCGCGACTGGGAGACGCGGGCCGGCACGGTCGAGCTGCGCATTCCGAAGCTCCGGAAAGGCTCCTACTTCCCCTCGTTCCTGGAGCCGCGGCGCATGGCCGAGAAGGCGCTGACGGCGGTCATCCAGGAAGCCTATGTGCAGGGCATCTCGACCCGCTCGGTCGACGACCTGGTTAAGGCCATGGGCATGAGCGGTATTTCGAAGAGCCAGGTCAGCCGGCTGTGCGAGGAGATCGACGGCAAGGTCAAAGCGTTCCTCGAAAGACCGATCGAAGGCGACTGGCCGTATCTGTGGATCGATGCCACTTACCTGAAGGTCCGCCGTGGCGGCCGCATCGTTTCCGTTGCCGTCATCATCGCCGTTGGCGTCAACACCGATGGCCGGCGCGAGGTTCTGGGCATGGAAGTTGGCACATCCGAAGCCGAGCCGATCTGGACGGAGTTCCTGCGCAGGCTTACGCGCCGAGGTTTGCGCGGCGTGAAGCTCGTCGTCTCCGACGCCCATGAGGGACTCAAGGCTGCCGTTACCAGGGTTCTCAGCGCCACCTGGCAACGATGCCGGGTGGGGCTGTTGAAGAAGTGCTATGTATCTGATTCAATTGAGCAGTCGTTGATTCTCTGGAGCCTCCACGATGCTCGGCCGTAAGGAACGCGATCAGCTTGAACTGTACATGTGCGGCTCGCTTCGGGATCTGGTCCCTGACGATCACGTATTGGTAAAGGTCGATCGAGTTCTCGACCTCTCCTGGCTACACGAGGAGGTGGCTGAGCTTTATGCGGCGGGCTTCGGCCGACCCGGCATCGACCCGGAAGTAGCAGTCCGGCTGATGCTTGCAGGCTTTCTTCTCGGAATTGTCCATGACCGTCGGCTGATGCGCGAGGCTCAGGTAAACATCGCTATTCGCTGGTTTATCGGCTTCGGTCTGCACGAAGCTCTCCCGGACCATTCGTCGTTGACCCGTATCCGTCAGCGCTGGGGTGCAGAACGTTTCCGAACTATCTTTGAGCGGACGGTAAAGGTCTGCGTAGCGGCCAAAGTCGCCAAGGGTGAGGTCGTTCATGTCGACGCCTCACTCATTCGGGCCGACGTCAGTTGGGAAAGTCTTGCGGTCCGCCATATAGATGCGGTCACCGACGCCAACGAAGCCGCTGAGAGCGAACGAAAAAGCCGCAAAACAGGCAAATACAAGAAAGTCTGCGTCACCGACCCTGACGCGTCCATGGCGACCAACGGGCGTAATCGGAGACTGGAGCCGGCCTACAAGCAACATGCCGTGGTGGATGATGCTTGCGGCGTAATTTTAGATGTGGAGGTCACCACAGGCGAGATTAATGAGGGGCAAGTCATACTCAGTCGTCTCGACGCGGTCGCCGCGATGACCGGCACGATAATCAAAACGGCAACGGCCGACGCCGGCTATGCGTATGCTAAGGTGTTCGCAGGAATGGAGCAACGCGCGATCGAAGCGGTTATTCCGGCAAAGGCAGAGCCAATCCGTAGCCCTGTGCCTATGCGCCGCTTTCGTTATGACGCCAAGCACGACACCCTTAAATGTCCGCGTGGCAAGATGCTGAAGGCGGGCCGTGCCGTTAAACATGGGCGCTTCTTTACATCTCGCGCGGCCGACTGTCGGCACTGCGATCTGGCGCGACTTTGCCTTTCCAATGGCCGTGTGAACAAGGCGGTAGTGCTCGGCGATGACTATCCGGCACTCCTGCGAGCTCGTCGCCGAAGAGAACGATGGTCGGACGAGGACCGAGCTTTGTACCAGCGTCACCGCTGGCGCTCAGAGGGATATCACGGCGAAGCGAAGACTTGGCACGGGCTATCGAGAGCGATCCGGCGCGGCCTCATAAATATGAAAATCCAAGCCTATCTGACGGCTGCGGCAGTCAACTTGAAACGACTGGCGAGTGCTTTTCTGTCAATTTTGCTGTTCGTGTACAGCCAAGAAGCTACCAGTTCAGCCCGACATCCCTTCAGGCAAAGGAAAGTTTTTGGAATTGGCTTGTCGGTGGCTTCCGCATAGCTCCGCCGACGATTGGTTCTTCAACAGCCCCCGGGTTCATTTCATGCGCAATGTGCTGGCGCATGCCGGCAAGAGCGGCCGCCGTGTCGTCTCCGCCTTCATCGCCACCGCCTTCGCCCAGGAGACGCCGCAAGCCGCGAGCACACAATGGCGCGCCGTCGCCGATCAGATCCGGCCGAAGGTGCCCAAGCTCGCCGCCATCATGGATGACGCCGAGCCCGACGTGCTGGCCTACATGACCTTCCCCAGAGAGCATCGCGCCAAGCTGCACTCGACAAATCCGATCGAGCGGCTCAACGGTGAGATCAAGCGGCGGACCGAGGTCGTCGGCATCTTCCCCAACGATGACGCCATTCTCCGCCTCGTCGGCGCGCTCCTGCTCGAGCAAAACGACGAATGGGCCGTCCAGCGCGCCAGATACATGACTCTGGAAACCATCAGCCAGATGAGCGATGATCCGCTCATCAGCCTGCCCGCCGTGGCGCGCTGATCATCCCGGCCTATGCCGGAGAGCACGGCGACCAATGCCGTCTGCTACACCACCTCACGGGACACGATCGACAACTCGGCCCGGCGCCATATTTCGCGCAGCGAGACGGGTTACGACCTCTGTACCACGTGCGACATCGAGCACCGCTTCTCCTGATTTTGGCTGCGCACGAGCAATGAGGTCCGCGGCCCATAGGGAAGTTATCGCGGGCACGAGATTGCGCTCGTACAACTCGGCCGCGCTCCCATCGAGTTGCCAATGTTCCTCGCCGTCTGCCGTTACGACTCTCCACGGGTGGATGACCGCCCAACATGCTGGGAAATGCCTAAAGTACCGCGCGGGCCGGAGGCTGGCTGGGCCGACGACGCGGCGCACTTACGCGGGGCGCATCCGCGAGCTGATTGCAGGCTATTCGACCTTGGAAGCGATCGCTACGGCGCTGCCGAAGGTGCGCGACGCGCTTGTGCATGAATTTGCAGGTTTTGAGCGCAAGCTGCGGGCCATCGCCCGCCAGGACGACAACGCACGGCGGCTGATGACGACGCCAGGCGTTGGCGTCCTGGTGGCGCTGACGTTTGTGGCGGCCGTCGACGCGCCGGAGCGATTCCGCTCGTCACGCGCGGTGGGGCCGCACTTCGGATTGACGCCGAAGAAATATCAATCGGGCGAGACCGATCATAGCGGTCGCATTTCGAAGATCGGCGATGGGAGCTTGCGCACCGGGCTCTACGAGGCGGCCAACGTGATCCTGACGCGACCGGTCAAAGGTTCCGATCTGAAGGGCTGGGCGTTGGCGGTCGCCAGACGTGCCGGTCCCAGAAAGGCGCGTGTCGCGCTGGCCCGCAAGCTGGCGGTGGTGTTGCATTGCATGCTCAGGGACAGAACCAACTTCGTTCCTCGTAAGGTAGCGCCAGCCCTGACGGCTTGATGGCAGGAGACGACAAGACAGGCTTTCGGACGGGCACAGCCATCAGCCCTCCGCAGCAAGGTCCCTTCGCCGGGACGATGGATGGGTTAGGCCGCTATGCGATCAGCAGCACGCGGTGACTGCGCCTCTAAAGATTGGCCAACCGGTCCTCAGCAGACCCCATAGAGCAGCGGCTTGAGCTCCGACTGCGGACAGAAGCAAGCACTCGGCGAGGGATTAAGCTCACAAGGGATTGACGCAAAGCCCGTT
The DNA here is from genome assembly GCF_000265205.3 of Sinorhizobium fredii USDA 257. Lineage (NCBI taxonomy): Bacteria > Pseudomonadati > Pseudomonadota > Alphaproteobacteria > Hyphomicrobiales > Rhizobiaceae > Ensifer > Ensifer fredii. The sequence continues at coordinate 26,963 of NT_187152.1, read as the reverse complement.
ACAGAAGATTGCATAATGTATCGAGTGGAATGCCCTGAACGGTAAAGGCTAGGCGCGGTTTTTGGCGGCGACAATCGCCTCTGCCTGTATCACACAGAGCTCGATTTCTTATTTCGTCATGCCATTGGCTGCATTGGCGAAGCGTTCGACCAAGGCGGGCCAGATGCGGATCATGCGAAGTGCCGACGGTCAATCCTAAGAGCCAGTTAGGCGAAGTCCCCAAAGCATCGGCGATTCTCACAAGCGTGGCCAAGTCTGGCTCTCTGCGCGGAAGCGGGAAAAAGCTGGGGGTTAGTATGCGAGGTCGAGCTGTTTGAGACGGCCGTCCGCGACGGCGGCTCGGACTTGAAGAACCCGATGAGCGCCGATCGGGTCCAACGCATTTGCCGCTTCTGGTCCAACGCATTTGCCGCTTCTTATTCATACAGGCATTGACGAGGCTGTTGGCGGCACTTTCGGCCGGTGAACTGGATATCGGCTGACCGGACCAGTATCGCCGACAGTAGTTGACGATCGAAGCTGCGTTCTGCCCCAGGTAGGTGCCAAGATTGTTGATCAGCTCGTATATTCGTCTGATTGCGCGCGCATCGCTGCGCGAACGATATCGTGTTTGCCGGTAGCGATATTCGGCGCACCGGCAAACTGACGCGGTGCTCAGCCTTGCGCAACAACGCGTCCCATCGCGATCTCGAATGCCGGCTTTGATAGCCGGGAACCGCGCGAATATAGGCGTTATCAATGAAAACGGAAATGGGAGACTTGCCGGCGCGACTGATACGATAGGGGCCTGCGACGTCCCACTTTTCGATCTGATCGGCAACCGATGATTATGAGGCCGCGTTGCCGGCACAAGGATATCAAGTACACGGGCTGCTTCTCGAAATTGGATCTCCTTGGCCCCTTCCAGGGAGAGGCCAAAATCGTTGAGACGGGCCCCATCGAGAGACCGGCCGACGTTGGCAGTTTCGCAACGCTGCGACACGCCGTCAATGCCAACAAGGTCGACCGAGATAAGTGCGACGCCAACGGATGTCCTTCAGAAAAGGCACCTGCTTACCCGAAATTTCTTACCCCCACCTTTTTCCCGCTCCCATGCGCTCAGTCCCTTGGTTGCCACGGCGTCGGCATTGCGGAAAAGTTGCGAGCTCCGGCAACCTACTACCGGGAGCCTATGGAACATGGGAAACATAGCGCGCATTATTGCCAGCGATTGCATGGAGGCTGGCCCGCGCTTTAGCGCCTGCCTCCCCATGCGAAGGAGGACCGCATGTCTTCCAGAAATCCAGATCAATATCTAGACTCCGAAGACATCAGCCTTTTGGTGGAAATACTAAAAGCCGCTGGTTATTCCGAAGCAAAAGAGAAAGATGAACGCGGCGAAAAGCTTGCTGCGGCGCGTTTCCTGACGGATGCTATTCAGCGGGGCGTCCTGACCAAGGCGCAACTGACCGCCGCTCTTCGTAAGCGAGGCGACGCGCCAGGCGGACAAAATCAGACTCCTGCCCAAACCAAAACGGAAGCCATCAATCGGTGGGAGAATGAAGGTGGCGCAATCGCACGGTCACCTTTTGAGCATTCCTCGAAGCCCGATATGGCGCGCACCCCGCTTTCTTCATAGGAGGTGTCAGTGCACGTACCGCCCAAACTCCCAATCCAACATCTTGGTCCCCACGATCTTGCTTTGATACGAAGGGTCTTCGAAACGGCCCGCGCCAAGGCTCGCATTCCACGTCTCAGTAGACACGCCGACCGACTAGCAAGCTTCATCGCCGATGAGTATCGGTTTGGGAACACGGATGAAGCCTCCCTTCTCGAATGCGCTCTGTGGTTCGGTACCGCCCGCATTCCATCAGCACTAGGGGAAGCTTCGATCGCCGACACCCAAGTTGCAGCGACACGACATGGCAGAGATCGGGCAGGCCTGCGGAAAACCGGCGTGCCCAAAAGCCAAGGCTAGATACGCGCTCGAACATGCGCCACCGCCCCACCCAGCTAGCGGCCGGATTGGCGATACCGCCGCTTAGGACGCTGCGATCGAGCTTTACCACGCAGGTGAAGAGAATGTTCAAAGTCTTTATAGCGAGGGCGAACATCGAGAAGTTCAATGAGCTGATTTCGAAGGAGAACGATCCTGAGAAGAAAGCTTTACTCAAGGAATTGTTGACACGGGAAGAAGACAAATTGGCTGCAGCCCTTATTGCAATTTCGCAAACCGGGACCGCTGATGAGGCCTAAGCTACCTGCTCTGGAGATCCGGGCGCGCTCCTGTGCATACGTTAGAACAGTGTCTTTCCCTCGCGGCTGCAATCGTGCATTGTTCGCACCGAGAGGAGGCACTCATGTCTTACGATTGGGAAGGAGGCCGACGGCAGCGGTATAAGAGTGCACGGCTCTGGCTTTTAATTGCCTTGACAGCTTGGCTGATTGCCCTCGCCTTAGCGCCATAGGCTGCATTTTTCACGGCATGGAGTTGTATCGTTCATCCATGAACTAGCTCCTCATTCCTGCTGGTTGGCGGCTGAGTCTCCTGTTCAGCCCTTCCCAATGATCACGAACACGATCCGCCTGATGACCTCGGCGAAGCTTACCCAGAGCGCCATAGCTGCAATGCCAGTAACACCAAGCGCACCGATTCCCATCAGCTTCCACCGTTTCACGTCATCGGTCACCGGCTTCATCTCCGCGACGTTGGCGTCGAAACTTCGGGCGGCCCGCTTTCGCAGTAACGTCTTGAGTTTGGAGAAGGGCATTTCGATCGGGTTGAGATCGGGTGAATAGGGCGGCAGGAACAAATGCCACGCGCCCTGCGCTTTGACCAGTTCCTCGGCTCGTTCGCTTTTATTTCGGGGCGAGTTGCGTTTCGATCCAAGAGCGATAACAAATCCGATAATCGTCGCGCGTAGGCGGGTATTCAGCAAAATTGCCTCAGGATAGCTTTACATAACGATTTCTCGCTCGCGATCTCCCAGATCGGAACGGCTCCCAACGCGATCACTGCTCTCCCTTGATGCTGGTCAAACGGGATGATTGGTGAGGTGATAGGATGTTTCATGGATGTCCGGCAGATTAATCCGGTTGGGAGGACTCGCGATGCCCGAATACAGGGTTTCGGCACAACGGATCGATCCCAGGAAAAGTGTGGCGCGCGGCGATCAGGCAGGGAACCGGCCTTTCCCGCCCTACCGGCGCCTTAAATCGGGCCGAGCTGCTGCTCGCGCCAACCGCGACCTGGATGATCAAGGGGATCGAACGTGTCATGCCCATCCTCGCTTCCTCTCTCGATGGTGTCGACGTGATCCTGCATGCCGTTCGACAAGACGAACCGCCGGGTATCGTCTCCGTCGATTACGAACTCGCGGTCGATACCGATGAAACGGACCAGCGTCTTGAACTGCTGCACAAGAATGTACGTAAATGCGGCACGATCTCGAAGAACGTCGCTCTCACCGCCCGCCTCGATGGCGTCATCCGGAGAAAGTCATGAGGAGTCTTCAGCGCGAAACTCATCTCGTGTCCCGGATCGGATGGCTGCGGGCCGCAGTCCTCGGAGCGAATGACGGCATCGTCTCGACGGCGAGCCTGATCGTCGGCGTTGCCGCGTCGGCGGCGGGAAGTTCCGAGATCCTGATCGCCGGTGTTGCCGGGCTGGTGGCCGGTGCGATGTCGATGGCGGCGGGGGAATATGTTTCGGTCAGCTCGCAGGCGGATACCGAGCAGGCCGACCTCGCACGCGAACGGCGGGAGCTCGAGAGCCAGCCCGATGCGGAGCGTGAGGAACTGGCGCAGCTTTATGCCAAGCGCGGGGTCGATATCGCCTTGGCCCGACGCGTCGCCGAGAAATTGATGCAGAAGGACGCGCTCGAAGCGCATGCACGCGACGAGCTCGGCATTTCCGAAATTTCCACCGCAAGACCGATCGTTGCCGCCCTGACGTCGGCTCTGACTTTTGCTGTCGGTGCGATGATGCCACTCGCCATGGTGTGGCTGGCGCCGGCGAACCAGCTCGTGCTGCTCGTCTCTGCAGCGTCGCTGCTGTTCCTCTCCCTGCTCGGTGCAATCGGTGCCAAGGCTGGTGGAGCGAACGTGCTGAAAGCCACGATCCGTGTCACCTTCTGGGGTGCCTTTGCCATGGCGCTGACGGCAGGCATAGGCGCCTTGGTCGGAACCGCCGTCTAGACGCGCTGCGGACAGATTAAGTGCTTCGGTGTGGGCCCACACCGGCAACAAGGATCGGCAGGTGCCGGTCGCATTGGAGACAGACAATGACCTACACGCTCGACAAAACGACCAACGACATGCCCTTCGACGAGGTGGTGGCGGCAACAAAGACGGCTCTCTTGGCCAAGGGGTTCGGTGTGCTGACTGAAATCGACGTCCGAGCGACGATGAAGAAGAAGCTCGACATCGATGTTGCGGACTATCTCATTCTGGGAGCGTGCAACCCGAAGATGGCTCTCGAGGCTATGAAGATCGAACCAAAGGTCGGCGCCATGCTGCCCTGCAATGTGATTGTACGATCGCTGGGAAGTGGCACAATCATGGTCAGCGCCATCGATCCCGTTGCCTCCATGCAGGCGATCGACAACCAGGAACTCAAGAAGGTCGCCGGGCAGGTTCGGTCTCTTCTTGAAGAGGCGGTCGCAAGCATCTGAGGAGGTTGGTTATTAACGCGGCCGCAGGTGCCGTACCGGATGATTGTCTCGGGGAAAGGGGGCGGGCCGAAGCTGGCTGCGGCGCGCTTCCTGAACGATGCTATTCAGCGGAGCGTCTTGACCAGGGCGCAGCTAACCGCCGCTCTTCGTAAACGAGGCGACGCGCCAGGCGGACAAAATCAGACTTCAGCACAAACAAAAATGCAAAACATCAATCGATGGGAGAATGAAGGCGGCGCAATCGCACGCCAACCGCCCAAATGCAGTCCAACATCTTGGTCCGCGTGATCTCGCTTTAATACGGAGGGACTTCGAAGCGGCCTGCTCCAAAACTCGCACTCCCCGTCGCAATCGAGACGCCGACCGACTAGCAAAGTTCATCACTGATGAATTCCGGTTCGGAACAAGGATGAAGCCGCTCTTCTGGAAGGCGCTATCAAGATCTTGATGATCCATCCTATGTGCATCAGTTGTTCGAGATGCAACGACGACCAGACGGAGGACTGCGATAACCCCGTCCCCACGCCCTCCGCAGTCTTCTGTCGGCGGGATTCCCGCGCGACCGTTCTCTCCGGCTCGACCGAAATCTCGCCCGCGATAAGTGAGGTCGGTCCAGGCGCTGCCAAGGCGGAACGTCGCCGAAGTCGCGAGCCCTTCCTCGCCGGCGGTCTCGTGTTCCGGACGGCAGCTGATACTGAAAGCGCCGGCGCCCTGTTGACACGCCGGGCCGCATTGTGCCGCCCGGCCGCCGCCTGTCACTTCTGGATCACTCCCGTGGCCAAGGGAGCTTTCAGGGTCCACGACACGTCCTTTGGAGCGACTGTCAGATCCGCCGTGCCACCGAAAGCGGCCGGAACAATCGACTTAAGAATGACTGACCCGAAGCCTTGACGTTCTGGAGGCTGAGCGGGTGGTCCCTTGCGCTCCGTCCATTGAAACTCGAAAAGCTGCGCCCTCGGATCAAATGACCATCGAACATCGACGATGCCGGTGGGCACGGAAAGTGCGCCGTGCTTGACGGCGTTGGTCGCAAGCTCGTGAACCGCCATGCCAAGGTATTCCGCTGGAGCCGGTTCCAGGCAAACCTCCGGTCCTTGAATGTCAATCTGGGACATGCCCTCCGTCGTGAGGAATGCGATCTGGGACTGGACAAGATCGCGGACAGGTGCTGCTTGCCAGCGTTCTTTCTCAAAAACTCGATAGGACGCGGAAAGTGCCGCGAGACGATCTTCCAATGCGTCCTGGAAATTCGAAACAGAATCGCTGTGCTTACCAAGCTGCCGAGAAATGGCGCAAATGATAGCGAATACATTGCGAGCGCGATGTGTCAGTTCCTTGACGAAAAACTCTGTTCGCTCCGCCAGTTCGCGGGCCGATATGTCGATTACGGTTAGAATGACCGCGACCTCCGATGTTTCGAGCACCACGGGGTTCATGGCGATATGGACGGTCACTTCCGTGCCATCCTTCTTGCATGCGACCAGCCGCCGCCCCTCCGCCATCGGCCGCGAAAGGACGCATGATGGTGGACGTAAACATTTCGGAAGAGGTGCTGACCCGCCTTCGCGGCCGCGTCGCTTTTCTGGCTCAATCTGGCCCATCACCGCGCGGATCACCGGAGCGCGCGACCGGCTCCGTCGAGCTGAGCGCTTGATGTGTAAACTCTTCGATCTTCCGGAAACCGGGCGTTCGCCCATCTGGTCTCCACTGCTGCCCGTAACCGGGTTCGAGCCAGCACCGCGCGGGCCTTGGTTCGTAAAGGCCGATCACTCCGTGCCGGTCGCCGGTGCGTGGAACGCCGGTGTTCCATAATTTAGCTTATGCGATATGTTATTGTAGCGGCATTTTAGAGATGCGACATATGAGCCAGTTAGAGATGCGACAGTCGTCGCCTCTTGGGAGGCTGGTCAAACGTCAACGTTTGGAAGGAAGACTGGCGACGTGAAGCGTGGTTGAGACCATGAGCGTTCGGAGTCGTCATGTCTTGTTTGATCACCATGTCGCAGAAGGAATTGCATCGTCTTGAACTGATCCAGCGGATTCGCGGTGGTAGCCTGAGCGTCGTCCAGGCGGCCGAGTTGCTTCGTCTCAGTCGCAGTCAGGTGCATCGGCTGTTGCAGGCCTATGACCTGGTCGGCGCCGACGGTCTCGTCTCGAAGAAGCGCGGCCGGCCGAGCAACCGGTGCCACAGCGAGGATTTCCGCAACCTGGTGCTCGACCTGGTGCGTGAGCATTACGTGGATTTCGGACCGACGTTGGCCGCCGAGAAGCTGCTCGAACGCCACCGGATTTCCGTCAGCAAGGAGACGCTGCGTCAGTGGATGATGGAAGCCGGCATCTGGGTGTCGCGACGCGAGCGCAAGAAGCGGGTTTTCCAGCCGCGCGGCCGGCGCGATTGTTTCGGCGAACTGGTCCAGATCGATGGCTCGCTTCATTGGTGGTTCGAGAACCGCGGTCCCAAATGCGCCCTGCTCGTCTACATCGACGATGCCACCGGCAAGCTGTTGCACTTACGCTTTGCTGCCTCGGAGAGCACCTTCGACTATCTGCACGCGACGAAGGCCTACCTGCAGCAATGGGGCAAGCCGATCGCCTTCTACAGCGACAAGCATGGCATCTTCCGCACCACCCATGCTTCCAAGAAGGACAGAACCAGTGGCCTGACGCAGTTCGGCCGGGCCCTTTATGAACTCAACATCGACATCATCTGCGCCAATACCCCGCAGGCCAAAGGCCGCGTCGAGCGCGCCAACCAGACGCTGCAGGATCGCCTCGTCAAGGAACTGCGGCTGCGCGGCATCGACACGATCGCGGCGGCCAATGCCTATGCGCCGGCGTTCATGGCCGACTTCAATCGTCGCTTTGGCAAGGCGCCGCGCAATCCGAAGGACATGCATCGGCCGTTTGCCGCGCATGAGAACCTCGATGGCGCCATGTGCCGCAAGGAGATCCGCAAGCTGTCGCAGTCGCTGACGCTGCGCTATGACAAGGTGATGTTCATCCTCGATCCGACGGATTTCGCCACGGCGCTGGCCGGCCAGAAGGTCATTGTCTGCGACTATCCCGATGGTCGCCTCGAGATCACCCATGAGGGGACGTCCCTGCCCTACAGAACCTTCGACACGCTGCGCTCGGTGCACCGCTCCGAGGTGGTTGAGAACAAGCGCCTTGATGACATGCTGGCGCTGGTGGCCGGGATGCAGGCCGGACGAGAGCAACAGCGCAGCAAGGGCGGGCCGCGTCGCACCGGCCAGACGGACCATATGTTCGGCATTCGCGACGGCAGTCAGAGCAATGGCTACCAAAAGCGCGGCACGAAGCCTGGCCGCAAGACGGATTTTACCAAGGATCCGGTGGTCATCGCCCGACGCCAGCAAGCCCTTGCGCAGCTGAAAGCGGCGGAGTGATCGGGATGTCCAAGCTAAAGTTTATCTTGCAGCTGGAGCCATCCGCCGCCGACCGGGCTATGCAACCCTGACCAGCTCCACCCGGTCGGCGGCTTGCGCCTTCGTACTTGGTAAATATAGCAACTTGCAAACGCAGTACTAAGGAATAAGATGGTGTCGCATTTCTAAGTTGACTACTTTGTCTCATCTTTAAATAGCTGTGACAGTTATATCATTACACACGTCGATCAAATTGCAGCCCAAGGAGCTACCTTCACTGGAACACGATCGATACCGGCCGCGTGGTCGATGCCCTGCGCGAACGGGCAAAGCTGTACCCGAGCACCTGCTTTCCAGCCTGTCGCCCGCTCACCTGGGAGCAGGTGAACCTGACCGGCGATTAGGAAGACAAGCCTGCTCTTGACAAAACCGGCCTCGGCGCCATCCCGTTCGCCCTTCGATCCGCCTATCGTATATCGGTGCCCCTTTAATGTTCAGGGGCCGGTTTGTCAGCACACGATAGAAACCGCTTCAAGCTCAAACCGGCCAGTAAAATGTAAGGCGGCATGGCAAGCGAATAGTGGCCACAGTTTAATTCTAAAATATTTGGCTTAGCTCCGGCGTCCTTCAGCCTCTGCATGAATCTCTCCGACAGCTCTGGCAAGACCACTTTGTCTCTCTTAGCCAACACAACCTGAAGGTCGAGATCACGCTGTGCCAAACGATGCGCGTAATTCTCCATGTTAAGTGGACCCCAAGCCCTTCTTAGATTGCTCAGCTCAATCTCAGGCTCAAGGCTATCGCGTATCAATCGTGTCGCGCGACCCGTCCAAACCATATCCGCAAGACTCCCCGCGGTCAGAAACAGCGAGGCTTTAGACACAGCCGAGTCGTGCGCCGCAATGATCCCCGCGACCCAGGAGCCCAAGCTCATACCGAGAACCGAAATCTCTCGATAGCCTTCGCTCTTCAACCAACGTATGAGTTTTCGCCCATCCCATACTGCCTGCCTTACAGCTTGGATCGTTCGACCGAGATTCGCACTGAGCATATAATCGGCGTGCGAGGAGCCCGGACGTCGGCGCTCGAAATGATAAGGCATAGCAATCTCAACAACCGTGATGCCACGCCGTGAGAAAAATTTGGCAATCTGACGATTTCGCACGGCTGCATTCCAATGGTGAAAAATCACCAATGCCTGTTCAAGCGACCCGCTTTCTGTGATTTTTGCCCAGACGACGTTGTTGTCTTCGACGTCAGTGGAAATGTCAGATGGAAATTTGAGCCACCCGTCTTGCCTTTCAAAACCCTGGTTACTCCCGCCCGGCTCATCGAAATAGGCCGGATCAGTCACGGCCTGGTCCGCAAGAACACAAAACTCCTCGATCGTCGCTACGTTCTTCGCGTCTGGAAACGCGCGTTCCGCGTCAAGGATGAGACCCGTTCTTCGCTTCCCTTCCTCGCCGCGTCGCGCCCGCCTCTCATCCCAACGGTCAAGCCAACTATGATACACTCTGATTGTTTCCTAACTCACTCGCTCGCCATTGCCCAACCCCTGGATCAAACAGGCCGTACATCGCAAGCAGCACTCCAACGCCCATAAGGATTGAAAAGCCAGCGAATACGTCGATCAGCAGGTAGCTAGCAAAGAGTAACGCTACGACCGCCGACATCCTCCACAAAGGAAAATGACACCGACGTCCGACACCTAAACGGATGGAACCGTACAGAAAAACAACACAGGTCGAGATAGCGATAAGTAGGCTGCTGTAATGCGTCGGCATTCTATAGCGAACCCCGTCGCTCACATTGTTGCGTACCTGGAAGGCTGAAAACATATCGCCGACCAACCAAGCCACAATATTCTTTCCATTCGACGTTAGGTAAGAGCTTTGGGCCTTCATGCATATGGCGATCAGAATCCCCAAAACAGTGCATCGAAAAATTCCGCGCATCACCCGCAGGCTGACTTCATTGACTTCGTATGGATAATCCACTCCCGCCCAGTTCTTCGATGCCTCACCAATTTTCCAAAGGTCGTGAACCAACGTATGAAGCAAAATGAGGCCTGCGAAGAACAGATAGAAGCACAGACACATGTAGAGGTAAGCGAGTCCCGTGAATACAATCGACGTCGGCACTGATATGACTTCAGGGCGCACAAGTGCCAGCTTGCCCCAATCGACCGCATAGTTGCCACCGCCGTTGATCAACGGGAGCAAGCAGACGCCGACCCATTGAAATAGACCGGCGAACAATACACAGATGAAAAAGACCGCCCAATATGTGTACGACGAAGCTTCAACGTTGCGCTCCCAAGCGTCGTCGCTTTCCATCCGGTCGGCCTGCGCTACAAGCTTTAAGCGCCCTTCATATTTCCAGAAGACCAGCAGCTCAATTGCGAACGCAAAAAACAGTGGGAGGAGCACCATGAAGACGAATGTCCAATTTGGTGCCCAAAGAAATCCGACCTGCTTAACAATGCCATCCGCACGGCCGTAAGTAGCGTTGTGAATCCCCGTAATATAAGACAAAAACCCAAGAGCGGTGGCACCGGCAAATACCGACGCCGGTAAATCCAAGGGAGATCCGCGACTAAAAAGCGCCTCTGATCTCCTCGCCAAGCTGAAAGGCCGACGCGGCTCCTGGGCGTGCGTATCCTGTGTCAGCTCCGACGGAGACTCCGTCTCATCATCGGCGGTCGCAGTACGCTCCAGATCTGGAGCGTACTGCGCATCGCTGTTTTCCGCTTTCTTTGAATCTCGCCTCTTGGCGGTTAACCGAGATTGCGCCGCGCTAAGTTCTATCTGCCATTCGCTTGTGGCCGCCGGATCATCGCACCCAAAATCCTTGCCAGCCAACGAATGTTGGCGGTGCTAATTCCCTTGTCGTTCTCTTGAAACCAAAGCTGCACCGTTCGCAGATCGACCCCGATCCGGTTGGAATCGATCTGTGAAATCGCCTCTGCAAGAAGCTCGGGCGTCCATGGGCCTGCGGGAAACCCATCACTTCCCAACGGCCGACCCGCCCCCGCCGCAGCTAGTTGTTTGAACAGCTCTTTGAAATCGCTCCCGTCTTTCGACGGAGGAAGAAAAAACTTTCCATTCTTTATCAACGGCTTACGGGCCCTGATTTCGTTTCGCTTCGCTAGAGTTCGTTTCCTATCGTGCCTCTGCCGTCAATCTACCGCCATTTCTGTTGAACGCAACTTTGTGGCGCTTCCAAGATGAAGCGTGCAACTGCTGGAAGGAGGGATTCTTTTGCGATCGGTGAGGCACTCAACCATGCCAACTTTGTCATCGTCAGCGCTTCGGCGTCCTGTAGAGACCGACAGCTTATCAACTTCGGTGCGGTCGCATAGCAGGGGATTCAATTCTTCAAGACTGCGCACGGCTCTGAGTGCGTTAGCCTCCGACGGTATTTCTTATACAGAAATCGCGTGACCTTCGGTTGGGACAGGACACAAAGAAGAAAGTGCGGCGGAACCTGCGGTTTCCCTTGGTGAGTTGATGGATCCTCATATCGCGGCGCAACTGGCGACTGCGGATGCAGTCGTGCGTGGGATCAATGCAGGGCGACGGGAGAGGTTACGAGCGTCGCCTATGCGCCGCAAGATCAAGGTGGCCGAGCCGCTCAACCGGCGCGCGCGCGCACCCGCACCGCTGTCGGTGTGAACCAAACCGAACAGTCGTATCCCAATAGGAACCCAGGTCATGGAGGTGGCTCCTGTACAGACATATCGCTGAGGGGTTCGTGCGGACCCCACACGCAGAGTGCCTCGCTGAGAACGTCTGCGCCCGATCTAGCGCCTATTGCCGGTCGATCGGCGCCCACAGCACCGACAAGCTTCTCGACTTTGGCGCCGCACGCGCAATCCTGAGAGCGACCGATGAAGCGCTGCACTTCCGGGTGGAAGCTGAGGACTTCGTCATCTTCTCCAGCATCCGGACGCTGTTGCAAGGAAGCCTGGCGACCATCACGACAGTTCCGGATGCAGCCGTCGAGTGGCAGCCCGCTGGCAGCGTGCCCTTCAGAGCGATCCGCGAGCGCCTTGAAAATCGGCAAAACTGGCCGGGCGGACGATAGCCCGGCCGACCTTGTCGAGCCAGCCTTCAGACCGTCAGGATCGAATATCCAGCTGGTTTGCCCGTGCGATTTCCCGGCTCTGTCGCAGCGACCTGCCCTGCAGCGCCCTGGCGCGCTCGTGGACAAGCCGGAGCGAAGCGGCCTGCTCATGGCTTACTCCAAGCGACGACGCGAGGCCGACGACATTGCCTCCCTTCAGGTCTGCTTTCTCTGCTGGAGAGAGCCGTTTGGTGATCGCGAGCGTCACGGTCTCAAGCTCGCGGCGCAGCGTTGGCTCGGCATTCAGTCGACGGACCTGCTCGTGACCTTCGGCGTTCAGCACTTTCGATAGCCCTTCTGACGGTCGTGGAATTTCCATCCGTTGCCGCGCTTGCTCCTCGCGATGCTGTGTCACGATCTGGTGCCGCTCGAAATCCACCGCCAGACCATAATCGGCAAGGGCTGTCGCAAGCCGCGGCGCATGTGCCTCCGCCGTCTGGCGCTCAGGGCTCGGACCCCGCAACCGTTTCCGCCCCTCCCCGGCCATGTCGCCAAGGCCGCCCGCACGAACATCAGTGCCGGCGGCCGCACCGCTTCGCGCATCGGTGATCCGGTCGACAGCTGCGGAAACCGCTTGGCTGCTGCCGAACACCAGCCGCGACAGGTTCTCGATCTCGGCGCGCTTGTCGGCCAGGCGTGACGACGCGCGCAGGCGATCGGCGACCTCCGGCTCGGTTAGGTCGGGCAGTTGCCGCGCTGGCACGAGGGCACCGGATTGCGTGGCAGTCGGATCCTGCAACGGCGCACGACGCACACCGTGACTGCGTTCGTTCTCGGCAATCCCGCGGACAAACTCATCTGCTGCTCGGCGCTGTTCCGGATCAAGATGACCATGCCGCGCCGTCTCCGCCAGAACCGCCTTCATCATGGCTTTCGCTCGCGCCCGGTTGGCGAGATCGGCCGTTCGTAGCCGAAGATCGTCCCGCATGGCGCGAAACGGCTCCCCCTTCTCATCGATGATCGCGGTGGCGATGACGGCGCGCTCGGCGATTGCGAAGTTCCGGTCAAGGCGGCGCCGGGCCAGCGCAATTGCCGCCGCATAACCCGGTTCAATGACCCCTGTCATCGCGGCGTCGGCCGACATTCCGCCGGTCGCGACCGCGTTGGCAGCTCGATCGAGCGTTTTGCGCATTCCGGCGGCTTCGAGCCAGGAGTCCATGACATTGGCCATACGCGATAAGCGATCTGTTCGGCTGAACACCTCGCGATCGACGGCGACACGATTGAGCACGACTGCAAAATGATCCGTGAGCCGCCGACGCGCGCCGTCCGGCGTTTCCACGGCAAGATCGGCCGGCAGACGGTGCGCCGCCGGAAACTCTTGGGTTCCGCGCTTGTCCTGGACCATGGCGCGCGTCGCGACGAATTTCCCGTCCTCCGGCAGAAGGCCGAGATCGCGAGCAGCCTCGACCAGCTTCAAAGCCATGTAGGTCTGCGCAAGACGGCCGGACGCATGGGCTTCGATGTTTCCAGCGGGCCGGCGCTCGGCGTCGCGCACCGCGTTGTCATAGAGTTCCACGAACAGACCCAGCCCATCGGCCTGGCTCTGGAAAATCGTCCGCCCCCGCCGAGAACCCTCGTCGCCGTCGGCGGCGCGGCGTTGCGTGAGCAGATAGTTCACATCCTCGACGGCGCGGGTCCTCACCGCGGCAATCCGATCGTCCGGGGCGTTTCGCTCTTCCATCCGGCTGACCACATAGTCCCAGTCGTCGGCAAAGCTTTGGAGCTCAGGACGTGTCATCGGTCGAGACTGCTCCGCTTCCAGCGCCTGCCTCGCACCGACCGCGCGCGACCAATCCCCGTCCCGCATCTCATTGTCGTAGAGGATCCTGCCGCCGCGTGTCCGCACTTCCACGCGATCCACCAGGCGCTCGCTCTCCAGCTTGTCCAGGCTGACCCGAAGCCCGGTGACGGCGGCGTCATGGACGTGCTGCGGCGGAATTCGCGCCGCGTCGCCCAAACGCAACATCTCCTCGAACCGATAGTTATTGCCCTGCCAGCTGAGGCGCGGGTTGACCGCGACGGCACGGGCTTCGACGTCATAGCCGGCATCACGCGCCACCCCGATCACGCGGGTGACGTTCTCCGGGGTCCGCATCGTGGTCTCGAAGACGATGTTGACCTTTCGCTCCGCGGCGGCGGCCAGCAGCTTCTCCGTCCAGCGACCAGCATCACCTTGAGTAAACTGTGACGCTGTCTCGGGATCTTGCCGCTGGAAGGCAAGGAACTGCGGGTGATAGGAGCGCAGATCGTCGCCGACGATGCGGATTGTCGATCCGTATTGCTCGAGCTCCGCATGGCTCGCGATCAGGACCGCCGTCTTGCCCGCGCCCGGCTGTCCGCCGAGCAGGATGAGCCGCGGGCGCTCTGCTGGCCGCATCGTCTCCGGCAGATAATCGGGCAGAATGTCGTTGCGGAAAATACTCTCGTTCCTCTCCGGCGAGAGCGGGCCGGATGCCTCCGCCACCATTGTCAGAATTCCGCCCAGAAGCGGGCCTCGTCCTGGACGCGCGGACCCCAGAGCGCGATGAGGTTTTCGATTGCATCGCGGTCGCCGGCGCGGATGCTCTGCTGCAGTTCAATGAGCTCCCGCCGGCGCCGGCGCAGTTCCTCTGCCGCGCCGGGCTCCTTGTCTTCAAGCTCGTAGACGCGGGCCGTGACGATGGCGCGCGCCTGGTTGACGATCTCGATGGCGATCTCGGCGCGGACGATCGCGTCGTAGGAGGTTTCCGGTTCAGGCATTTGTTTCTCCTTCTGCTTTCTTGAATATCCTCATCGGGTGACACCGCGGGCGCGATCAATGACGCGCCGCTGACGCTCCGAAATGATCTCCTGACTGCTCTGCAGGCGAACCGTCTGCTGCAAGACCTGCAGCCGATCTCGCATCGCCTCGAAGGCGCGGCGCTGGGCCGGCGACACGCGATTGATGACGTCCTTCTCACCGCGCAGGATGGCGTTTCTGCCGAAGCGCTCATCAAGCGCCCGGCTGACCCCGGCGAATTCCTGGCGGATGCGCGCATCGAGCGAGCCCGCGGCGACGTCGAGCTTCCCGTCCTTCTTCTTTATCTCCGCCGCCAGTCGCTTGAGCGCGTCCTCGGCCGCTTGCGACAGCCCGGGAATGGCGATCGCCATCCGCCGTCGCTCTTCCGCGATGGCCTGGGTCTCGGCATCGACGGCACTGGCATAAGACGCGCCGAGCGAGCGGACACGGCTTGCCACTTCCGGCACCGCCTGCAATGCCTCTTTTCGCTCGCGTCCTGTGGTAAGCAGCTTGTCCATGATGCGGTCGGAGCCGCGTAGCGCACCGTAGGCGGCGGGATCGTTGCTAACGGCCGCCGCGATCCGCTCACTGGCAAAGCCCTTCACGACCAGCTCCTCGATGTTGCCGATCGCGTCTGCTGGATCTCGCCAGACGCGTGTTGCCGTCTCAACGAGGGCGGCGCGGTGGTGTCCGTAGTGAGGAGCGGCGAGCGCTCGCTCCTTCGCTTCATCGGCGACCGTCGTCTTGAACTCCGTGACAGCTGGAAGCATTGGAAGCACGGCCATCGTCTCCTTCCCCCACTCGACACTGGCGCCGGCAACGATCTTCGACCGATCCTGTCTTTCGGCAAGATGCTGTTCCTCGACAAAGCGCCTGATGACGGCGAACAGGCGGGCGAGCTTCTCGCGGCGCTCGGGGGGAATATCCTCCGGCATGCGTTCGAACATATTGCGCTCGGCGACTACATCCGCTTTCGCGGTGAAGGCGCTCCAGCCGAAGCGTGCGGTCAGCGCCTCATTGACGGCCTTGACCTCCTGGACCAGCAAGCGGTCCTCGACGGCATAGGCGAAGGCCGTCTTGTAGGCATCGGCCCCGCCGCGGTCGCAGACCGCCTCGATTTCGACCAGACGCGCCATCGCCGTTTTCGAGAGCGCGGGAACCGACAATGACATATGCGCGCGCCGCTGCTGCTCGCGGATACCGAAGCGCTCCGCCTGCCTGCGGAACTCGGTCGAATGAGCGCGCGCCAGAGGTAGCAATTCCGACACCGCAGCCGTGGCCGCGGTGCGGTCGTCACGCGCGGCGCGGCCATCGACCATCAGGTTGGATCCCCGCAGACGGCCCAGGCGGTCTGGCACAGACCCGAGATTTTCGGCGAGCTTGCGTGGCTCGATGGCGGTGTCCGATGCCAGTGCATTCAGCGCCGACAGCGCGCCATCTGGGTCGAGATAGATTTTCGCCAGCACTGGGCGCAGGACGGCCTCTCGCTCCTTCCACCGCTCCGAGGAGAGCTGAGCAAGACGTGCATCCTCCTCGACACTGCGGGAGAATTTCGTGGTGGGCGGCATCAGATATTTCCCAACCAACGGGATTCCCGCCGAAAAGGATGCGGTCCGTTCCTCGTTATACGAGACACGCCGTTCGCGCTCGATCGCAAAGCCGAGCGCAACGCTCGCCCGCTCCCAAAGCTTCGCCACCTGCCCACGCTTTTCCGCAATCCACGCCAGCCGCCGGGAAACACCCTCCTCCATCCCGGCCGCGACCTCGGCGAGCGTGTCGATACCACGCCGCCGCGCGAAATCGCGGGCGTGCGCTTGATAGACTTCCTCGCTCGCGAAATCGAGCGTCGTCGTCTTGGCGCCGGATCGCCCAAGGCGCTCGACAAGCTGCTTGAACAGTTCCAGCCGATGCCTTTCCCGCTTGATCCTCTCCTGGCGCGCATCGGCGGTTTCGACTCGGTTCGCGGTCCAGACATTGCGCTCGACCTCACGTTCCTCGAGACGCTTCTCGCCTGTTTCCTCGTCGGTGACGGGAATCTTCACAATGACCTTCTCGACACCGTCCTTGCGGAGCGTGACGGTATCGCCCGTCGAGACGCTGCCCTCCTCAAGCGCCTTCGGCAGACTCACGCCCCAAAGTCGATGGACGGTTCCGTCGTCGGTCCTCACATCGGCGTAGGGGCTTTCCTTCGCTTGCCTCTCCTGGGGCCGGAATTTCGCCTCACCAGTTTCAACCAACTCCCCGATGACGCCGGCGGCATGATCGACGCGCGGCTTCCTCCCCCACTCCGGCCTCACCTCGAAGTCCTCTTTCGCCA
Source organism: Sinorhizobium fredii USDA 257 (assembly GCF_000265205.3). Classification (NCBI taxonomy): domain Bacteria; kingdom Pseudomonadati; phylum Pseudomonadota; class Alphaproteobacteria; order Hyphomicrobiales; family Rhizobiaceae; genus Ensifer; species Ensifer fredii. The sequence goes on along the minus strand of NT_187152.1, from coordinate 9,722 downwards.
CATAGAGATCGGCGCGGTGGCGATGGCGGGTCATCGCCACATAGGTCAGATGCTGATCCATCATGCCGGTGGCGAGCACGAAGGTCCGGTCGACGGTCGACCCTTGAGACTTATGGATGGTCGCAGCATAGCCATGATCGATATTGCGATAGCTGTCCTCGCTGATGACAACATCCCGGCCGTTGTCAAGGCGCACCGTCAGCAGCGCACAGCCGCGTTTGTCGCCGGTCGAAACGACCGTGCCGAGCATGCCATTCTTGACGTATTGGGGCCCAAGCCGCCGTGCCCGCGGTTCGATGAAGCGGGCGTTTTCGAGGAAGATGATCCGGTCGCCGGCGGCGAACTCACGAGACCCACGCGCCGTCTGGAATTCCCGCGCAGCAGTCAGTGCGCCCTCGTCGATCATGACCTTGCGCAGGGATTCGTTGAGCTTCCGAACATCCTGGTTGGTGTGGGCGAGAACAAGCAGCTCTTCGCCGCGAAGCCGGCCCGGATGTTCGCCCGCGGCGGATTTCTGAAGCAGGTCACGGCGGGCATCGGTCCAATCGGAAACGATGCGGTCGACGATCTCGGCACGGGTTTCGGTCTCTACAATGTGGCCCTGCTGCGCGTAGGCATCAAGGCCCTCTTCGACTTTGCCGCGGGCGAAGAGACGGGATGCATCGCGCGCCCACTGCTCGCGCTGGCGGCGCACACCGGCAAGTTCCGCGAACCCGATCCGCTCGGTGATCGCCCGGAAGGCCGCGCCCGCCTGGATAGGCTGCAGCTGCATGGCGTCACCGACCAGAACAACCTTCGCCTGCGCCTCTTGGGCGATCTTCAGGACGCGGGCCATCTGCTGGGAGGAGATCATGCCGGCCTCGTCGATCACCAGCACATCGCCCCGATCGAGCTGTTCACGCCCCCGGCCCACGCCAGTTCCCAGGAAGCCAGCGTGCGCGACCTGATGCCGGAACTGTCCTCCAACCCTTCGGCCGCCTTGCCGGCAAGCGCCGCACCGATCACCCGCCGGTCCTCGCTTTCCCAGGCGACGCGCGCGGCAGCAAGCAGGGTCGACTTACCCGCGCCGGCAAGACCGACCACAGCGGCCATGCCACTGTCGCCGGTGACGTGACGGACGGCATCGACCTGTTCCGCGTGAAGCTTGAATGGCTCTTCCGGATCGGCCGTTTCGACGTTTCGGATTGCAGCCGCAACTTGTTTCGTGGAGACGCCAAAGCCCTTGCGCTCCGACAGGGCCTGCGCCGACTGCGCCATGTCATATTCGATGCGCAGGATCTCTCGCGTGGTGAAGACCGCCGGCTCCGACGCCCTGCCAGTCTGCGCGTCAACCTCCTGCGGCTTCAGCAGCACCAGATCGTCCGAGGCCATAAGCCGCGCGCGGATATTGACGAAGTCCACTGGATCGTCGACGTAGCGATGCAGCGCCTTGGCGATATCCCTCTCTTCGAAGGTGGAGCGTTCGCTGCCGAGCTGCTTCAGCAGAAGCTCGGGATCGGCGATCAGCCGGTCGGCCATCTCCTGTCGGCGCGCAAGATCGGCCGGCGCGAAATACATTTCGACGCCCTTGCGCGCGAGCGCCGCCTTCTCCGGCCCGAGATGTTTCTGTGCGATGCCGTGAAGGCCCTGCTCGGCATAGGAGCGGCCGTCGAGCCGGATCTCATGCCCGGCAAGCGCAAGATGCCGATTGGCGGTTTCCGCCCAGGCGATCTTCCATGCCTTCATGGTTTCCTTATCGCCGGCCCAGAGCTGGTAGACGATCTTTCCGTTCGGCCGGTCCGGCGTGACGACACGCAACGGCTCGCCGTCTTCGCCAAGCACCGCCACCTTCTTCGGCCCGAACCCCTCCTCCGTCAGGGGCCTGAGCGTCGTCATCAAATGGATATGCGGATTGCCGTCCTTGTCGTGATAGACCCAGTCCGCGACCATGCCTTTGGACGTCAAATTGTCCCGGATGAACTCGCGCACCAGGGCGATGTTCTCCGCCCGGGTCAGTTCTTCGGGCAGCGCGATGATCAGCTCCCGGGCAAGCTGCGCGTCCGCTCGTGTCTCGTGAGACTCCACCGCATTCCAGAGCGCCTCGCTCGCCTTGGCGACGGATTGTCGGTCGATCGCCGCCTTCAGCCAGCCCGGGATCTGGTCCGGCAGCGCCAGTTCCTCATGCACCAGTTCAGAGGCCCCACCCCTGTAGCTGAAGGACGTGCCGGCTTGCTCGTCCATCATCCGGGCGCGATGGCGATAGGCGGCGGCCGAGACGATGCTTCGCCCCGCTCCCCTGCTGATCACCTGCGCTCTGACGAACATGATCGCCACGACCGTCTCCAGACCTCTCCGAGCACGTCGCGCCAGCGACGTATATTGCGCCCTCAAACCGATCGGACCGAAGGGCCGATACCGCTTCTCCGGAAGACGGCCATCGGCCGGCTTTCCGGCTGCGACGTTTTCGGGATGATACACACTAGCCTAGTTTACTATCATTTTCCAGATAGTATAATCGACGCCGATCAGATTGCTCGAACAGGAAAGGACATACCCGAATGGCCGCAAAATCATCGATTTCCGATATCGACGCCCAGATCGAAAAGCTGCGCGAGCGCAGACGAACGCTGATAGTAAAATCCGCCGAACGGTTTGCACGCGCCGCGACAAAATCAGGTTTGGCGGAGATGGAGATCGCCGACGAGGAGCTCGACGCGGTCTTCGAAGAGATCGCCGCGCGATTTCGCAAAGGGGAAAAGAAGGGGACTGCTGGCGCAACTGCTTCGCCGCGTCGACCGCCAAATGGCGGGTCTGGAACGACGGCGGAGGTTTCTCATGACGGCTGATCGCAAAAAGGAGGCCCGCGAGAAATTCCTGCTTGGCGGCATCGTCGTCAGGGCGGGACTGTCGAACGCCGACCGGGCGTTTCTGCTCGGCGGCCTCATCGAACTGGCAAGCGTCGCGCCCGGCTCTGCCGAGCATCGGCGGCTGCGCGATATCGGCGAGGAAGCCTTCAAGGCTCCCGCGCTGGATGCGGGATCATCCGGCATCGCGGAGGCGCCGGAATGGCACTGAAGGCAAAACCGCATCCGAGCCTGTTGCTCGTTCTGGTGCCCGTCGCCGTCACCGCCTTTGCCGTCTATGTCGTCGGCTGGCGCTGGCAGGCTCTTGCCGAAGGCATGTCGGGGAAAACGCAATACTGGTTCCTGCGGGTCTCGCCGGTGCCGGCGCTTTTGTTCGGGCCGCTCGCCGGCCTCTTGGCCGTTTGGGCCTTGCCATTGCACCGGCGAAGGCCGGTCGCGATGGCAGGCCTCGCCTGTTTTCTGACGGTCGCCGGCTTCTACGCGGTCCGTGAATTCGGCCGGCTCGCCCCATCCGTGGAGAGCGGCGCGCTATCATGGGACCGGGCACTGTCCTATCTCGACATGGTCGCTGTCGTCGGCGCGGTCGTAGGCTTCATCGCGGTGGCGATCGCCGCGCGTATTTCCACCGTCGTGTCCGAACCGGTGAAGCGCGCCAAGCTCGGAACCTTCGGGGACGCGGACTGGCTGCCGATGTCGGCGGCGGGAAAGCTGTTTCCGCCGGACGGCGAGATCGTGGTCGGCGAGCGCTACCGCGTCGACAAGGACATCGTCCATGAACTGCCCTTCGATCCGAACGATCCTGCCGCATGGGGGAAAGGCGGCAAGACCCCGTTGCTGACCTACCGCCAAGACTTCGATTCCACGCATATGCTCTTCTTTGCCGGGTCGGGTGGATACAAGACGACGAGCAATGTGGTGCCGACGGCGCTGCGTTATACCGGGCCGCTGATCTGCCTCGATCCTTCCACCGAGGTCGCGCCCATGGTGGTCGAGCACCGAACCCGCGTGCTCGGCCGCGAGGTGATGGTGCTTGATCCGACGAACCCGATCATGGGCTTCAACGTGCTCGATGGCATCGAGCACTCACGGCAAAAGGAAGAGGACATCGTCGGCATTGCCCACATGCTTTTGTCGGAAAGTATACGCTTCGAAAGCTCGACCGGCTCCTATTTCCAAAACCAGGCGCACAATCTCCTGACCGGCCTGCTCACCCATGTGATGCTGTCGCCCGAATATGCCGGCCGGCGAAACTTACGCAGTCTCCGGCAGATCGTGTCCGAGCCGGAGCCCTCGGTGCTGGCGATGCTGCGCGACATTCAGGAGCATTCCGCGTCCGCGTTCATCCGCGAGACGCTCGGCGTCTTCACCAACATGACCGAGCAGACCTTCTCCGGCGTCTATTCGACGGCGTCGAAAGACACACAATGGCTCTCGCTCGACAGCTACGCCGCGCTCGTCTGCGGTAATGCGTTCAAGTCGAGCGATATCGTCTCGGGCAACAAGGACGTGTTCCTCAACATCCCGGCATCGATCCTGCGCTCCTATCCGGGGATCGGCCGCGTCATCATCGGCTCGCTGATCAACGCCATGGTCCAGGCCGATGGCGGCTTCAAGCGCCGGGCGCTGTTCATGCTCGATGAGGTCGATCTCCTCGGCTACATGCGGGTACTCGAGGAGGCGCGCGATCGCGGCCGCAAGTACGGCATTTCCATGATGCTGATGTACCAGTCGGTCGGCCAGTTGGAGCGGCATTTCGGGAAGGATGGCGCGACGTCGTGGATCGACGGCTGCGCCTTCGCCTCCTATGCCGCGATCAAGGCGCTCGACACGGCGCGCAATGTTTCGGCGCAGTGCGGCGAGATGACGGTGGAGGTGAAGGGAAGCTCCCGCAACATCGGCTGGGACACGAAGAACAGCGCATCGCGCAAATCCGAGAGCGTCAACTTCCAACGCCGGCCGCTGATCATGCCGCACGAGATCACCCAATCGATGCGAAAAGACGAGCAGATCATCATCGTTCAGGGCCACAGCCCGATCCGCTGCGGTCGGGCAATCTACTTCCGGCGGAAGGACATGAACGAGGCCGCGAAGGCCAATCGCTTCGTCAAGCCGATCCCGTGATGAGCCGCCAGCCTCACATTGGGAGAAGCCCTATCGATCGGAACGGCGATACCGGGCGAACGGGTCCTCCGCGCCAGGCGGCGTGAACCAGTCGAGGAAAATCGTATAGCCGATCGCAAAGGCAACGAGCCCGAGCGCCATCAGACCGAACGCCCAGAAGGGCATGCCGTTCGCCGCTTCGGGATGGGCGTAGACGACGATCGACATCGGCACCATGACGATCGCCGTGAGCATCATGAAACCTGTGAACGGGCGGAACATGCAAAGGATATAGAAGGCGAGATACCACGCGCTGTAAACCGCCGCCCTGACGACGCCGAAGGCGATCGCGAACGGAAGCCTGACGATGAACCGAAGCGCGCGGAAAGTTCCGCTTCGGATCGTCGCGCCGGTTTCGCGTTGAGCGCTTTGAGGCTCTATCGACATGACGGGCTCCTCGGCGAGAGACTGTCAGGTTCCTGAGAGTCTATTCGCACCGTGGGATCAAAGCAAGAACATGATCGATGTCATTCACGCAACCGACGGGGAGCGCAAAGGGTATTCCCTTTGCTATGAGGCGGCCGGTCGATCCGGCCGGATTATTCCGCGAGAGGGGGCGTGACCGGAGGCGGAGACCTTTTTGCGGGCTCCGTGAGCGAAGCGAATAGCACCCGGTCGGCCGTCGGCCGGCTCGCCCAAACAACGATCTTCAGCCTCGACGATCGATCACGAAAATGAATCGGAGGAGGCCGACCGATTCATAAGTGTCGTTGGACGCGAAAGCCGGGACGGGCGATTCTTACGCCATGCTCACTCAGCCCTATCAGCTCTACATCGAACGCACGGATGCGACGAAAAACATGGCGCGCTTCTACGCGCTCGCGATCGAACCGACGCTGTTCGGTACGCCCTGCCTCACGCGGCGTTGGGGACGCATCGGGACAGTCGGACAGGCCATGGTGCATCACTTCGACAAGGAAGAGGATGCTGTCCGCTTGTTCCTCGATCTGCTGCGGACCAAACGGGCGCGCGGCTATCGACCGAACACACGTGTTCGGCGTGAACACATGGCCCGCGGGTTGCCCGCGGCGAGCGTACCGGATCCCTACCGGTGATCACTGGTACGAAGCGGAGCCCCGGGTCGACGCGCCGGTCGATCCGGCGTGCCGGCCCAGGCGCGAGGGCAAACGCCCCCCTCAGAAGGGCGGAGCGGCGTCGATGGCGCCCTCCTGTTCGGCGATCGCCGCCGCCAGTTCGGCCCCAGCCAGTTCCAGCTCCACTTCGATCTGGCGGCGTTCGGCGGGGTCCGCGTTCCTGAGCTCGGCGCGCAGTTCTTCAACCTGAATTTCGAGTGCAATCGTCATCGTCGTCATCTCCTTGGATAGTGTGAAAGATGACGCCCGGGGTCGTGAGGATCGGGCCGGGTCAAGGATCGCGTGAGCGACCGCCGGAGGCGGCGAGCGGAGGAACCGATTTTCTGACGGTGCCCTTCAGGGCACCGGCTGAAAATTGGAGGGGCCGCGATGTCCTTGAGGCGGCGCGATGCTCACGGCAGACTTGGCTATCTGAGCAGACAGGCTTTCCTCTCATGTGGCACGGCAGGAGGAGCAAAAGCGGGCTCGATGCCCGTTTTTGCTCCCGATGCTGCGCGAAACGATGAAGCCGGCCCCGATTGCTCGGGGCCGCTCGCTTGGCTCGTCAGTTCGGATTGTTCCAGAGGATCACCTTCTTGCTCGGATCGCCGCCGGGTGCCGGTGCCAGGTTGCCGAAGATCACGCCGATCTCGGGGGCCTCCAGCTTCACCGAGAGGTATTCCTCGCCGGTCTGGCGGGCGATGCGGTTCCAACCCGCGCCGATCTCGAAGCCGGTCTTGCGGTGGATGACGCGGTAATCGGGGGCTTCTTCGCTCGACTTGCTTGCGTTCGGGACGATGGCGATCGGGGCGTTGACCCGGATGGTGGCGAAGACGCCTTCGAGGATGCCGTCGGTCTTCTGCGTCAGGGTTGCGATCGTGGTGGCCATGGTACTGTCTCCTTCGGTTGCTCGGGACCATTCCCGATGGCGCGCGAAGAGACGGCCGACCTGCTGCGGTCAGCTCGGCCGAAATTTTTGCAAAATTCTATTTTCCGCCGAGAGAAAAGAACCGAAATCGAATTTTGCAAAAATTTCGGCCGAGTCTTACCCCTTTAGGGGTTGGCCGCAAAAGCAGGCGGTCGTCTATACGAGCGACATAAAACGGGAATGGTTCGGGGCAACTGAAGGACGCGACAAACCATCATAGCCGCCCGGCCCAGCGCTGCGGGGTATCGGCCGCGCATCCCTTGAACGTTTTGCCTCCAAGCCAGTCAATCGGGTACCCTCGCCCGCTCCCAACTACAGCAGGCACACGTCCCCTGTCGATATCATCCCTTTGTTGATCCGAGAGGTGGACACGGGGACGGTATGCCGCCTGCAGACCGTGCGGCAATACCGGGTGAAGCTGATCGCGTGGGCATCAGATGAGTGATCTTTCCCCCACTCGTCCGTCCGCGCCCGGCCATCTGAGCCGTCGGTGTTCGCCAGGCACATCGCCACGGGCAAGCGCGCCATCCGAGCGATCGGAGCCGGCTTGGTCAGCGGAACCAAGCCCGTCGGAGATCACGAGACAACTGGATCCGAGCAAGTGACGAACGGAATGCCATAGAGTGCGACATTCTGATCCTGGGAAACGAAATGCGCTCCCTCCGCCATGGCCTGCGCCACGAGAAGATGATCGAAGGGATCGCGGTGATGAAGCGGAAGAGCCGTAAGAGCGATAAGATGCGCATTTGTAATATCCAGCCGGTCGAATCCCTGACCCGGCAAGATCGCAAGAATCTCTTCTATATCGGCATCAAGTTTGCCAATCCGCAGCTTCACGGTGATTTCCCAAAGGGAGACGGCACTGACGAGGACGTCGTTCTCAGGATCGCCGATAAGGCCTCGCGCATGATTCCCCAGCTTCTCGTCGTCGTTCAGCCACCACAACAAGGCATGCGTATCGAGCAGCAGCCTCACGTCCCATCTTCCATGGACTTTAGAACATCCTCCGGCAGGCTGTCGAAGTCATCGGCAACTTTGATCTTTCCGCGCAATGCACCTGGTTTCCGTATGACGACGTCTGACGACGGCGGTCCGATTTCCGCAACGACCTTATGATGGGACGTCAGGACGAACCTCTGCCCGTCTTCGACCTGCTTGAGGAAGGACGTCAGGTTGCCGCGAAATTCCCGCACGCCGACGCGGCGGGGAGTTGATGTCTGCTGCCGGGATTGAGGCATGGCGAGGCTCCGTTTCAGTGGGAAATGTGTACACAATTTTCAAGAAATGCAAGCATCGCCTTAGCCATGTGGGGAAATGGCGCCTTAAGCGCCATCCCCCGCAGCCTGCCAGACCGGGATGCCGAGTCGGCGAGCTTTGTCAGCGAGATTGCCGGTGATGCCGGAGCCGGGGAAGATGATGACGCCTGATGGCATGACCGACACCATGTCGTCGTTGCGGCGGAAAGGTGCCGCCTTGGCGTGCTTCGTCCAGTTCGGCTTGAAGGCGATCTGCGTCACCTTTCGCGCCTCGGCCCAGCAGGCGGCGATACGTTCGGCTCCCTTCGGCGAGCCGCCATGCAACAGCACCATATCGGGATATTTGGCGAGAGCCTGATCGAGTTTCGCCCAGATCCGTTCGTGATCGTTGTAATCGATGCCGCCGCCGAAGGCGATCTTGGTGCCGGCCGGGATCAGCACCTCGGTCTCGGCGCGGCGGCGGGCGGACAGGAAATCTCTGGAGTCGATCATCGCCGCGGTCATATTGGCATGGCTGACCTTCGAGCCGGTGCGCGGGCGCCATGCCGATCCGGTCTGGGCTTCGAAGAGATCGGCGGCATAGTCACGCATGAACTCGAAGGCATTGCGGCGCTCGAGGAGCGTGATCCCCTCGGCGATGTGACGCTCGAGCTCGACGCTTTTCACCTCCGAGCCGTCCTGCTCGCTCTGTCCGCTTCGCTGCGCATCCTCATTGCGCTGAAGCTCGCGCTGAATGCGCTCGCCGGCGCGGTGGAAGAGGTTGACCGTCGACCAGAGCAGATCTTCGAGATCGGGCTCCAACCGCGTGTCGCCGAGCATCTCGAACATGGCGTCGAACATCGCGGCCAGCGCCGACTGGACCACTGGCTCCTCGGGCAACGGCCGCGGGTCTGGTTCGTCATGGAAGGGGCGATGGCCATAGATCTGCATCTCGTAGATGAAGCGGTCGGTCGGGGAAGAGGCGTGGTGGGGTTCGAAGGCGTCGTCGATGGGAAGGGACAGGTTCATGATGGTCTCCGTCGGTTTGGGCCGCGCCTCTCGCGGCCTGACGGCGATCCCTTCCATGCGGCGGGCAGACCGGAACCGCGGCGTGCCTCACGCCGCGGCCCAGCGAAGCGCCGGGCGGCTGAGGGAGGGTTTCTTGGCCCGCGAGGAGCGCCGGCTTCAGCATCGGCCCGAAAAGTGGGAACCGGTTTTCGGAACAGCCGATGCGCCAAGGAAGTGCCGGCGCGGGGAAGAAACCCGACCGACCCGCTGAAGGCCCGACAGCCGTCTGGTAAGGGTCGCCTCTCGGCAGGCCCGCGGGCGCGCGCCTACCCGAACGGCGACCAGCATGGACCGGCCTTCCCTGCCACGGCGCGCCCTCTCCCGCCTTTCCGTCCAGCAGCATCAGGTGGGCAGGAAGGCCTGGGCATCTTCCGGCGCGAGCTGGGCTCTCAGATGCCCAGTGAGCCGGTCGGGT
>NT_187151.1 GCF_000265205.3 Sinorhizobium fredii USDA 257 | reverse complement strand
CTGAGATTTCCCATTAGAATAGCGTGGCATTTTGGGTTGAATTCAATTGGGACAAGGATAGCAGTAGACGCGGAGCCTTCTCCACACACGGCTGCCGCATCGAGTGGTATGGGCTGTCGGCAAACTGCTCCGGTCCGAAGCCGCACTCTCACCATGAATCCACCCGCGCCCTGTTTGAAACCGCCGAGCCCCGGTTCGCCCGCAGGGGCCGTGTCAACCGTATAGTCGCTCTAAAGAGGACCACCTGTGAAACATATCGTTGCAACCTTATTCGGGATACTGTTTGCTACAGCTGCCAATGCCGCCGGCGATAGTCATGTACTGGCGAGCTTGAACGCGCGCTGACTACCGGCAAACCGGTGAGTGTGACGGTCGATTTTAGGCATGTGCACTCCGGCGACTGCCGATACACCGTCGACCAAGACGCGTGGAGGCGTTAGCATAGACGGCTATAGGATCACATCTGACGGCACCCTCGCTTTTGCAGATCAGCATTTTACCATAGATCGTGACGGTAAGCCGGTTGTCCAGTTTCTTCGTTACCGGATCCGGCCGGACGGTGGCGCCGAATTCACCATGGTCGTCTTCAATGTGCCCAGTTACGAGCGAAAAGGAACGAGCCTGGTCTATAAGTGCTCAATTGGTCACGGATTGAGCTTCTTCTCTTCACCGTGATCTGGCATGTTGCAGCACGATCGCGCGGGTTCGGGTGGCGGATCGTCCCGGATCGGCGGCTGAAGGTTTTCCTGTGGCACCCGCCCGTGCCATTTGCAGTGGTCCCGATAGGTAAAGGAACCCGCCTGCCGCTATCCTTGAGCTTCTTCAATGCGGTCTTTCATGCCGTCGCTGGTCTGCCAAGCATAGCGGTCACCGAGGTCCTCTTCGATCACGCCGGCCGCGTATAACTGATCGAGCAGGTCGGCGACTGCAAGTACGCTCATTCCATCCGTCGAGGCCCGCATAACCAACTCCGAAACTGTAAAGTTGCCGCACGCGATTAGATGGCCAACCGAGATCGGAGCGTAGTCGAGCACCCGGTGTTCCATGCTTCGCGAGCGGAGATGGAAGCAGCGGTCTCCCGCTGTGTACTCCAGGTCCCTGCGAAAGCGGATCGGCAGGTCGGGGGCTGGGCTCTCGAGCATATGTTGATCAATCATGCTCTTGAGCCCGTCCCGGAACTCGTCAGGCGTCCTGAATGACCGTTGACCCACTATGCGATACCCGAGGGGCCAGCGTTCGCTACCCGGTACCGGCGTCACTAGTTGCAAACGTCTCTGCGGCATATTTACGAGGAAGCCGGAAACACAGGCGATCGTCGTGTGATTGCGCTCCGTCAAGGCGATTGCCTCTTGCCTCGCACTGAGTTTCTCCTTCCGCTTGCGCGCACGCCCCGTGAAAGCCTTTGCGGTCGGGGCGTCCTTGCCCTGCATGATGAGTTCGACCCCTGTCAGTTCTTCAGGCGAAAACGCCCTGTGGATCTGATTGAGATGTGCCGTGCTGAGCACAGAGAAGCGATTCATCGTAGTGCCATAAAGATTGAAGAGGCCGAGCACGCGCCTGGTGAGTGCCTCATCCTTGAGCGGGGCGGCCGTCGTTGTTTGCGGCAATGCGCCCGTGATCTGATAGTAGTCGAAGAGAAAGCGGTCGTACTGCGGGTTGTCCATTGGCTCTGTGGCCCAGTAGCAGAACCCAGTACGAGCTGCCGGGCCAAACACCTCGCTCGCGACACCAACCACGCCGCGCCAAAGCTCTGCATGCTGTTTGCTATACTCGTAATAGCCTTTGAACGGAGCGGCCGAGAGGCCGCAGAACCAGCAACCGACGGTGCACCCTTCCCTCAGCTCGAAAGCGATGATGGGGTGTGTGATCGACGGTGCTGATCCGCCCAATTCGTCATTACAACGCCGAATTTGGCGCTCGCGCCAGGCATGAAAGCGAGGGTTGGTCATTGACATATCGCCATGGTCGCGCAGGAGGTCGCGATGGCGCAACATGTCGCGCATGTACTCGTCCCACATTATCGACAGCGGCCATGGTGCAGACTCCGGCTTGTAGCGGTAAGTAAGATGATCATCGCGCCAGAGCGGCAGTATCTCCAGTGGGTCAACTTCAATGCCATAGCGCTCTGTTACCGCGCGAGGGGCGTCGGCGCTCTCCGAAACCGCGGTGCGGAACTTTATGTCACCAGCCAGCCGTTCCATGAAACGCTTGATGTGCGACAAGGTGCGCCGTTGCTCCGGCGTGCGCCGGTTAAAGATCTGGCGCCAATACTCGCCTTTATAAGAGCCTGACCGAAAAAGAGTTGAGTGAAATCAGCCAGTTGTGATTCTGTTTGTTTGCTTAGGACGAACGGAGACCACAATGGGCTGGACTGATTTCACCCGTCGGCAATATGCCCGACGCGCAAGGCGGTATGCAAGCGATCTGACGGACCGGGAATGGGGATTGATCTCGCCTTGCCTGCCTGGACCGCGGCGGTTGGGCAGGCCGCGCAGCACCGATCTTCGCGAGGTCGTGAATGCGTTGCTTTACATCGCCACGACGGGGTGCCAGTGGCGGATGATGCCCAAGGATTTTCCGCCTTTTACAACTGTCCAGTCCTATTTCTACGAATGGCGAGCGACAGGGTTATGGGGTCGGATCAACCATCATCTTGTGATGGAGGCGCGCGAATTGGAAGGCCGGGAAGCCTCGCCATCTGCTGGCGTGATTGACAGTCAAAGCGTGAAAACCACGGAAAGCGGCGGAATTTCGGGCTATGACGCGGGCAAGAAGATCAAGGGACGGAAGCGTCATATCGTCGTCGACACGCTCGGGTTGATGGTCGGCCTCAGGGTTCACAGCGCCGATATCCAAGATCGCGACGGCGCACCTGCCGTCCTCAAAACCATTCTCAAGCGCTGGCCGTGGCTGAGACATATCTTCGCCGACGGTGGTTATGCCGGACCGAAGCTGAAGGGCGCACTCCAAAAGATCGCTGCCTTCACTCTCCAGATCGTCAAGCGGACCGACAAGGCCAAGGGCTTCGAAGTTCTGCCGCGGCGCTGGGTCGTGGAGCGCACCTTCGCATGGCTTGGCAGATGCCGACGATTGGCTAAGGATTGGGAGAAGTCCATCGCATCAGCCGAGGCTTGGATCACTATCGCCCACATCCGGGTCCTGACACGACGCTTGGCAAGGTACGGATATTGTTGAGACCTTTTCGAGTCAGGCTCTAAGGTGAGCCCTTGAAGCCGTTTCTTGTAGGCCAGATCGCATGTCTCGTTCCCGATGATATTTGCTGTCATGCTCTCTTCGCACCGATCGTCCAAGCCAATGCGCTCCGGTAAAAAAATCAGCTTGAAACATGAACAACAATTACAACAAGTTGAACGACCGCGGCGACGGCGGCGCCCTTTTCAGCCATATGCAACGGCCGCGTGAGTCCATCCGTAACGGGACTATCTAAGGCAGTAGATTGTACAAAGCGCGGCAAGGCCGGAACGCGCGAGCCACGCTTGCTGTTCGCCATCGCGTCGAGCTTCTTGCCAGTAGACTTCCGTCGGCTGTCCAATCGGATGTAGTTTTGAACTTCGTCAAGCGTTATGTTGTAGCCGAGACTCTTTCCGATCGCTACGATTGGTGCAAGACCCGTGGCACTTGGCTTGAGGTTTGCAGGCAGCCTGCCTTTGTCCAAATCGTTGACGAATCGCTCTACGTCAGCTCGCGCCATAGCTAATTCCTTTGCTCATAGTTGCCAATTACACCGCCTCGCTCTTGCCGGCGTGGATGATGCCGTGAACGAGCAAGCGCCGTGCCAACCTAAAAATGTCGTCATTTTGTGCATTTTCAGAGTGCATGCATTGTCAACTTGCCGACCTTTAGTCCCGAACCGGCCAATCGGCCGCTCCGAAATGTAGACATCCGCAAAATTCTTCACTAAGGACAGCGCTCTCTTTTTGCCCGCTCAGTTGCGGATTCCGCCAGTCGATTCATTCAGTGAAACATCGGGATACGCTCAAAAGCGTGACGACGGCGTAGCGGCGTCAGAGAGAAGCGTCGACGAATCACGCACTGCCAAACGGCCGGCACAGCAGGTCGACGACCCCCCGCGGCGGTGGGGAGATCAGAGCTGTATGCGTATCATGGACATGACCCAGGCTCATGCAACCCTGACCGCGACCAGCGCTGAAGCAGGCCGACGGCATCGGGTTGGCACTTTAGGCACCGACGCATTAGCAATGGACGCGCATCTGCGCCGACTCGGTATCAGCGATGTGCATTATGATCTGTCTAGGTTTCGATCGCCTTGGTCTTCCGACCCTTCCATGCACCACGTGCCAACGAGTTTTATTACAACCTGCTAACCGCTTCATTCCAGCGCGTCCGGAGCCGCGACTACTTTGTCGGACTGATGACATCGCTGTGTCGCAACCCCGCCGCAGTCACTGATTTCGGATGGCTGCAAGAGTTCTTCCAATGGTACGAAGACTTGGATCGGCGCAGCAGCTTTGGTCGGCTCGCGATCCTCAAGCACCTTGAAAACACGATGTTTGAGTGGCGACGAAGTTGCAAAGTCCCTGTAAGCGCGCTCGAGTGCGGCGCGCGCACGGGTGGCGGCCGTGCCTGTGGGGAGATCGGAAAAGTCCTCCGCGACCAGATACTGACCCATGCGCTTCATTATGTGGAGCCGTGATGTGTTTAGCACCTTTGGGTCATAGGTGACGCCGAGGGCATCGAAGAACTCCTCGGCGGCCGACAAATCCTTCAGCCAAGTCAGAATGTCAGTGCCATCAGGGGCAAAGGTCGCATCATCATAAGACATTGCATTCTCCTACTGGCCGCGGAATAGCTGCTTTCGTTCCAACACATGGTCCCGGCCCTGCACCCCATGATGACCCTGGGAAGAGCTGTGATCGAGACGCCATCAGTGACGGGTATTCGGACATTCCCAAGCGCTGAAACGATCGTATGTGCCGGCAGAGCGTCTACCCGGCAAATACTGGACGAGATTCACGCAGTTTTTTCACAACTGCGGGTATCACCTGCAACACCCGATCTATATCCTCTTCACAGTTATAGCCTGACAACGAGAAGCGGACTGCTCCGACCGCCTGCCTGTGGGGAGTACCCATGGCTTTTAGAACATGGCTCGTCGATAAAGAACGAGAGGTACAGGCGGTTCCGGAGGAGCAGGCGATGCCATGGCGATTGAGCAGAAACTGCATGGCTTCACCACCGACGCCTTCAAAGGCAATGCTCGTTGTGTTGGGCAACCGCGTCACCGGATCACCCATTACGAAGACTTGGGGGACACGCTCGAGAAGTCCTTTCTCCAATCGATCGCGGAATGATCTTATTATCGCATTGTCCTTGTCCATACAATCCAACGCGAGTTCTGCCGCCTTGCCCAGACCTACTATCCCGGGCGTGTTCTCCGTGCCCGCGCGCCGGTCGCGCTCCTGGTGGCCACCCTTAATGAGTGCGTGAAAGGGCACCCCGCGCTTTATGTAGAGTGCCCCGACGCCCTTCGGGCCATGGAACTTGTGCGCGGAAAGCGACAGCATGTCGATCGCCGTTGATTTCAAGTCAATCGGTAGCTTGCCGACTGCTTGCACCGCATCGGTGTGGAAAATTGCGCCGACTTTTTTGGCCATCTCAGCTAGCTTTACCACAGGAAAGAGCGTTCCCGTCTCGTTGTTGGCCCACATGATCGAAACGATTGCTACACGGTGTGTAAGGGCGTCCTGATAAGCGTCAAGGTCAAGTCGGCCCTGGTGATCCACTGGGACCTTGTGCACCTTGGTGCCGCGTGTCTTCTCCAGATGGGTGCAGAGCGTCAGCACCGCAGGATGCTCGACCGCCGAAGTTACGATCTCAGTGCGCTCAGGCATAGCCTCGAGCCCCGAAAGGATCGCCGCATTGTTGCTTTCGGTCCCGCCCGAGGTAAAGGTGATCTCTGGGTCGAACTTTGCACCGATCAGTGCTTGCAACTGCCTGCGCGCTACGTTAATCGCTGCCCCGGCAGTAGCACCAGCGTCATGCATCGAGGAAGCGTTGCCAAACACATCTGCGAAGAATGGCAGCATCGCCTGGAGAACTTCCGCATCGACGCGCGTCGTTGCGTTGTTGTCGAGATAGATAGGCCTCAAGATAATTCTCCAGCTACCGAAACGACGAAAGGTTTACAAATGGCGATCGTGGCATTGTAGAAGTGCTTTTTGATCCAGCATTACTGTTCTCCCGTGCGTGGCGATCAGCCGAACGATTTGCCGCAGGCTCACCTCTCCCGCGTGTTGAAACGTTGAAGACAAACCCGGGCGAATCCACCCTTGGGATGACGTCCTTGGGATGACGTCCCGGGCCAGGCCGGCCACATGGGGTTGGGGGTCCGAGTCAACAAATATGTTGATCCCATCCTTCTCGATAACAGTGTCGCCCTCGCGCGACTCAGTCTCTAATGCAAAATGGTATATGCACAGCCGTCCGCTTGAACCGTCATATGCATAAGCCATCGGTGGGTTCAGAATCGCGGGAAGGAGCGAGCTTCACTGCACTAACGGCTCTTCCGTTGAGACCTATCATGGATCGTTTCTCCTGGTTCGAAAAGGCCTTTGCAAATCGGTCAAGCACAAACTATGCCAACGAAAAAACGGTTCTGAAACAACACCGAAACTCAAACATCGGTATGACATTTGTCCGATAATGTCGGAAATCGGACATTGTCGAATTAGCCCACACCAAAGAGCGCCTCTGTGCCGCAAACAGGATGCGATGTGATGACTTCGGCGGCGCAGCTCTTCGAAAGCTTGATGGCAGACGGAGGATGCCAGCCATAGCGGCGATTGCTGGCACTTGCCTCACTCTACGATGGCGGCCCGCGTTCGGAGGCAGCGCCATTCGCCAGCGAGATGCTGCAGTGTTGGGCCGGGTGCTGCGATCCGACTCGGACCCCAACGAACGGTGCACCGCGCGACCGAGTGACACTGAATGACGTCAGCGCCCGGGGCTGGCAAAGGACGTCGAAAGCAGGCTATCCTAAAAATTCACTGGCGCGCAGATTGGTCCAGAAGTTGCGCATTTCGGATGAGAACACGGTTGGGCGTGAACTGGAGACGCCCGGCTTCGCCAGAGCTCCCACAAATGCAACTACAGCGAAGCGGGCAAATGACAGGCAGCGCTCTTCGACCACCACACCTCGGGGAAGCCCAGTCCGTATTTCGGCAACTCTTTCGGCCGGGCCAGCGCGTCCCAATAGGCGATTTGGGCGGCCAGCTTGTAATAGAGCGGAATGACGTAATTATGGGCGAGCAGGACGCGATCGAGTGCCTTCGTTGCGGCAACCAGCGTTTCGCGATCCTTTGCGAAGATCACGCGCTCAATCAATGCGTCGACGCCAGGGTCGGAGATGCCGGCATAATTCCTGGAGCCCTGGCGTGTGGCGGCTGCCGATCCCCAGTAGTCCGCCTGTTCGTTTCCGGGGCTCAAGGACTGACCCCAAACTTCCCAGGTCACATCGTAGTCGAAGGCACGCTTGCGATTGGTATATTGCGATGGGTCCACCGTGCGCACGCGCGCTTCGATACCGATCCGCTTCAGGTTCTGCGCATAGGGCAAGGCGACGCGCTCGAATGACGGGCTGCTCAACATGATCTCGAAGGAGAACGGCTTGCCCGTCTCAGTATTCACCATCCGGTTACCGTTGAGCTCGAACCCCGCCTTGTTCAGGAGCTCGATCGCCTTGCGCAGGTTTTCGCGCGCCTTTTGCGGCGTGCCGCCGACCGGGTTGCTATAAGGGGTGGTGAACACTTCGGGCGGCACGAGGTCCTTGACCTCGTTCAGGTTCTTCAGTTCCTTGCCTTCCGGCAGACCGGAGGAAGCGAGTTCTGTGGCGAAGAAGAAGCTGTTCACGCGCTGATACTGATTGTAGAAGATGGTCCGGTTCAGTTCTTCGAAGTCGAGCGCATAGTTCAATGCCTGGCGCACCCTCTCGTCGTCGAAGGGCTTGCGGCGCATGTTCGGCACCATCGCCTGCATCACGGCCGTTGCCCGGAAGGGGTTGGGAATTTCCTCGCGTTTAACGCGGCCATCCTTCACCGCCGGAAAATCGAAGGCCGTAGCCCAGCGCATCGCCTGGTTCTCCCGCCAATAATCGGTGTTGCCGGAGCGGAAGGCCTCGAACTCGACGTCGCGATCGCCAAAAAAGGAATAGGTGATCGAATCGAAATTGTTCTGCCCGACATTGACGTTGAGCGCGACGCCCCAGTAATCGGGCCGGCGCTCATAACGAATGGTCCCGCCGGGGGCGAACGAAGCGATCCGGTAGGGACCTGACCCCATCACCGGTTCAAGCGTCGTTCGCGAAATGTCGCGCGGCTTGCCGTCCGGTCCAGTGCCCTCCCACCAGTGCTTCGGCACAATCCGGATCTGCCCGAGGATATGAGGAAGTTCGTGATTGTTTTTGTCGTCGAAGTGAAAGGTGACGTCCCGATCCCCTGTCTTTTCCGCCTTCACGACATGCCGATAGTAGCTTTGATAGAGCGGGTTCAGTTCCTTCGCCTTGTCGAAGCTGAAGACGACGTCTTCCGGCGTCACCGGCTTGCCGTCGGCCCATTTCGCTTCCTGCCTCAGCCGGAACGTGGCCGAGGAGATGTCGTCGGGGAAGGAAACGCCTTCGGCCAGAAGCCCGTAGGCCGTCGAAATCTCGTCCTCTGACGGTTTCATGAGCGTGTCGAAGACGAAATCCAGGCCGACGGCCGTTTCGCCCTTCACCAGCAGGGGATTGAACGTGTCGAAGGTGCCTGTCTGTGAAAGCCTGAGATCTCCGCCCTTAGGTGCCTCGGGATTCACATAGTCGAACTTTTTGAAGCCGGGCGGATATTTGAGATCATCGACGAGCGACAGTCCGTAGTGCCAGACCGGCTGCTCATGAGCCTCCGCAGCCGGCACCAGTAGTAAGGACATGGCCATGAACGCGGTCGCAAACTTCAGTCTTCCAATGACGCCGATGTCCAGCATCTCGTCCTTTCTCCTTGTTTTTATCCATTCGCCGCCACGGTGTTTGTGGGGCGGCTCCAAGTCGTTGCAGGATCGGCATGCCAGTGGCCGATCGTCCCTAGATATGGGCAATTCACACTCCTCAAAAATTGATTTTCTAAATTCTGTTCATAGCGTCTATGGATATGCGGAGCTTTTTGCCTGGTAGGGTCGCGGCCTGTGTCGCTGTACCCGCTGTCACTTTTTCTGGCGGCGGCGATGACGTGGATGTCGACCAGTGTCGCAAAGTCTTCCTTCGTCGCTGACAAGCGTCGACGGGATAACCAGCATCAGGAAACCGGTCATCAACTGTTCTTGCGCCTTTTCCACACAGCCGGCGACCGCCTCGGCATTGAGCGAGGCCGGATCGATAAGCACTGCCCGCACCCGACTGCATCACGTTGATGACCGCGAGGTGGACGGCAAGTACCAAAGTCGAGGTCAGGTATCAAACTCGCCTTGCCGGCGATGGGACCAACCTTGGCGAGACCGGTTATGCCTGCGATTTCCGTCGCGACCTTCAGGAAGATCACCGGTGCAATGATCATTCCAAGCTTTCCGATGTCCGGATAGAAATATCCAAACAGGATGCCCGCGATCGCTGCCAGAACCTGGGCATAGAGATGGCGATATAAGGGTGGCTTGGCGCGGGTCTCCGCGGAATGCTCAATGGTCATCAGGAGATCCTCCATATGGCGCGCGCCCGGTCGCCTGCCAGGCCGATTTTCCGAAAGCCGACAGCGGCGACTGTCATGTGAAGCTGATGAGCAATGGCCGTGCCAGTTGCCATTAAACCGTCGGCCGTGAAGAACTCGGAAGCCGCTGATTTGACGTAAGAATCGAGGGATCTGCAGATCTTCTAATTGCCGGAAACAGCCGCCGAACGGGCTGTTCCTTGCAAAATCAGTTTGAGGTTTGCCTGGTTGGCGAAGCGTGATTCACTGGGTTTATCGCGGTGAATCGGAGAACCAGGAATGGGTAAACCACGCGAACGGCGCCAAACGGGTGAACAGGATTTATTCCGATCCCGGCTCGACCAGATCATCAATATGAAGCACGAACTGGTGCGTCTGGCGCAGGCTATTGACTGGCCTGTGTTGGAAGGCCGCTTTGGGACGGTCTATTCGGACGGAGCGGGCATGCCGCCATTGCCGACGCGGCTGATGGCGGGCTGGCCATTCTGAAGCACACGTTCAACCTGTCGGACGAGGCGCTGTGCGAGCGCTGGGTGGAGAACCCCTACTTTCAGTACCTGTGCGGCGAGGAGTTCTTTCGGCACGAACTATCGTTCGACCGCTCCTCGATGACGCGCTGGCGGCAGCGCATGGGCGAGGAACGGATCGGCGGGCTCTTGCAGGAGAGCTTGGCCGTGGCAGTCAAGACAGGCGCGATGAAGCCGCAGGATACGCGGCAGGTGATCGTGGACACGACCGTTCAACCGAAGAACGTCATGTTCCCGACGGATGCCAAGCTTATTCACACCAGCGCTACGCTCATGCGAAGCAATTCAAACGGGCCGGCAAGGCGCTGCGCAAGTTGAAGACCTATCTCGGCCGGACCGTTCGCGACATCGAGCGTCAGATCGCCGGCGACGAACAACTCGACGCGATCTTCAAATGGTCGCTTTATCAGGCAAAAACGGTCATCGCGCAGCGGCAACGTCAGCGTGGCCGCAAGATCTACAGCCTGCATGCCGACGAAGTCGAGTGCATTGGTAAAGGCAAGGCGCACAAGCCCTATGAGTTCGGAGTGAAGGTGTCCGTGGCCACAACACTGAACCGTTCAAAGGGCGGGCAGTTCGCCCTGCACGCGACGGCGCTGCCCGGCAATCCCTACGACGGCCATACGCTCGCGACCGTCATTCCGGATATGGAAAAGATGCTTGGCAACGAGCTCTCCCGCATTCTGGCCGATGCTGGATACCGCGGCCATAATGCTCCCGAAAGGCACAAGCTGAGGGTCTTCACCAGTGGCCAGAAGCGCCGCCTCACGCCCCCCATCAAACGCCAGATGCGACGACGATCGGCGGTCGAACCCGTCATTGGACACCTCAAGAGCGAACACAGAATGGACCGGAATTATCTCGCTGGCGAACAGGGGGATGCCGTCAATGCCGTTCTGGCCGCCGCCGGATACAACTTCTCCCTCCTGCTGCGATGGTTCAGGCAGCTTTTGTGTCTGCTCGCCGCACTACTCCTCACGTTCCAGAGCCGACCAATGCCGCAGCAACCTGCCTGAAAGCGAGTTCTTCACGATCGACTAAACCGCAGATCCTGACGCCCGAAGTGCTTACTGTTCTCGACCCGGCCAGCCCCGCCATCCCGGTAACCGGCCACGGCGACATACTGATGGTAGTGCAGGCGATTAGGACGACGCCTCTGACATTATCGCCAAGCTCTTCGCCGCCGACGTGATCCACGAATTTGAGTGCGCGAACACCATCGGTCTGGCACGACGGGACTGCCACCTCACCGCCTTCTGTCCATAATTCTCACCTTTGTCTCAAGGCAAACCTTGGCCGGCAAGAAATGTTATTTGCCTCCATCAAATGACCGCCGAGACATCTTAATCGGCCTCCAGCCAAAGTCCGCAGCCGCTGCATCGATTGTCGATAAAGACCCGGGTGGAGGATAGCGAGATGACTGATTTTTGGCGCCACCGACAGAACTGGCACAAATCTTGAAACTGCTCATTGCGAGGCGGCGGAGCTGCTCATTGCGGCAACAATCCTATGCCTCGACTGCGCCACGTATGAAGATTTCACAATACTATTCAATTGAGTTCTTGCGACAAATGGGCGTTGACGATGTGCAAGATGGTCGCCAGAGCCGCTGTAACGAGAGGAAAGCGAAATGTCCAGGACCGCAGAAAAGCCCTTCGAAACTGTCGAAAACTCGATCGTCGGTCAATCCACGGCAATCAAAAGGGGCGAGCAGTTGACGCATGCTATTGAGTCACAGGAACTGGCCGGATCCGTCTTCAAGTCAACAATGATGGTGGGATTTGAACTGTCGCTGAACACTTTCGCTGCAGTCCAAGCCAACACCTTCGCTAATTTGCACCATCTTAGAGCCTGACCGAAAAAGAGTTGAGTGAAATCAGCCAGTTGTGATTCTGTTTGTTTGCTTAGGACGAACGGAGACCACAATGGGCTGGACTGATTTCACCCGGCGGCAATATGCCCGACGCGCAAGGCGGTATGCAAGCGATCTGACGGACCGGGAATGGGGATTGATCTCGCCTTGCCTGCCTGGACCGCGGCGGTTGGGCAGGCCGCGCAGCACCGATCTTCGCGAGGTCGTGAATGCGTTGCTTTACATCGCCACGACGGGGTGCCAGTGGCGGATGATGCCCAAGGATTTTCCGCCTTTTACAACTGTCCAGTCCTATTTCTACGAATGGCGAGCGACAGGGTTATGGGGTCGGATCAACCATCATCTTGTGATGGAGGCGCGCGAATTGGAAGGCCGGGAAGCCTCGCCATCTGCTGGCGTGATTGACAGTCAAAGCGTGAAAACCACGGAAAGCGGCGGAATTTCGGGCTATGACGCGGGCAAGAAGATCAAGGGACGGAAGCGTCATATCGTCGTCGACACGCTCGGGTTGATGGTCGGCCTCAGGGTTCACAGCGCCGATATCCAAGATCGCGACGGCGCACCTGCCGTCCTCAAAACCATTCTCAAGCGCTGGCCGTGGCTGAGACATATCTTCGCCGACGGTGGTTATGCCGGACCGAAGCTGAAGGGCGCACTCCAAAAGATCGCTGCCTTCACTCTCCAGATCGTCAAGCGGACCGACAAGGCCAAGGGCTTCGAAGTTCTGCCGCGGCGCTGGGTCGTGGAGCGCACCTTCGCATGGCTTGGCAGATGCCGACGATTGGCTAAGGATTGGGAGAAGTCCATCGCATCAGCCGAGGCTTGGATCACTATCGCCCACATCCGGGTCCTGACACGACGCTTGGCAAGGTACGGATATTGTTGAGACCTTTTCGAGTCAGGCTCTGAAAAGATCGCGGTATGAGTACTGCCGTCTTGAAAGTTGGTGCATGACCGTTCACAAGTCCATCAGGATGGCCCCGCCTGACGTGTGCGGCCCATATGCCCGCAACGACCCGCTCTCAGGTGGATCCCAAACCTTAGTACGACTGGAGTTTTGGCGGTGGCCTGGAACCTTTAAACGGCAGCGTCGGCCCCGTGCACCTACTTAGGAAGGTAGAATCTCATAGGCAGCGTTAGAATAGACTGTGCGAACCAGGAGCAGCGCCGATGCACTTCGACGGACGCGCGATCTTTTGCTCCAAGCTCCGTAAAGATTCACGGTAATGTGCTGAGAGTTCTGCAAATTCTCTGAGAGGGGCGGTGGCAGGCCGGTGATGTTCCCGTCACCTGATGCCCCCACGAGGAACTCAACCGACCAAGACTGAAGATCGGACTGCCGTCGCCGCCGTCCAAGACATTCTGCTTCGCGCCGCATGTCCAGCGCCATGCCCACCTCAATTTCCTGAACTTGACGCACAGAACCACATCCACCGGAAATCATAACGCCCGTTGAGGTGGCTCGCCCCAAAACTGGCAAATCCGCAGCCTGATACATGTCCAGCCCAAAGGGCGCACTCCAAGGAGGTTAAAAGTTCGGCCTTACTAACAGTTAGACATAAGGATGGTCATCAGGCTCCGAGCAGGTCGCGCGTCAGGATTGGGGAAGAGAACACGGGCGAAGGTTTCGCCCACCATCTGCATGACCCGCCGATTTCAGCACCACGCGAACCTATGTAGCCTTGCAGGGAATTCCGACCTCTTTAGCGCTTCACCCACCGAAACACGGCCGCTGCTCCTGCTGCTACCAGAAAGAGCCGGACAATTTGATGGAGGACAACATAGGGCATCTCGACGCCAAGCGACAAAGAAATGAGGCTTATCTCGGCGACATTTCCCGGCGAGTAGGCGAGCATGAGAGCGGTGAACCGGTCTCCTGTCAGGAAGGAGAGAACGCTCGCGAAGACCAGCGTCACGGACAAAACAGGATTGTAGAGCCGAAGGACAAGCCGATGACTTCCACGATCTTTCGAGGCGGCGGCATTGCGAGACGGCAGCCGATGGTTGCCCCGATGACGACTTGCGCCACGGCGCGTGCCGCAGTCGGCAACTCGAATTGCGTCAATCCCAATGCATGATGGCACTTGCAGACATGGGCCCGAGCAAATAGCGCGCTGGCAGGCGCAGCAATCTTCCGGCAACCACTCCGAGCAAAACGGCTGCGGAGAACCACACAACGTCCTTGACGCAGAAGCTCGCGAGCGGAACGAAAGCGACGCGGGTGCCATGCGGCGCGCCTCCGGCAACGCTCGGTATCAGGAACGGCAAGGAAAGTGCCACCAAGATGATCCGAGTGGTCTGGACGAGCGCGATCTTCTTCTCGTCGCCGCCGCGTTCCAGGCCGAGTGTCACCATGTCGACAACGCCTCCCGGCATTGCCGAGAAAAAGGCCGTGGGATGGTCAAATCCCGCCACACGCCGGAAATAGATGTAGCCCAATGCGCTCGCGGCCACGATGAACACCGCTAGGCCACCAACCGGCATGCTCGAACACTGCAGGCGAGAACGACGTTCCGAGCATTGCGCCAATAGCGGCGGTCATTGGCAGTCGAGCGAAGGGAGGGATAGCCACAGGCAGCCCGAACAGCGCACCCACGCCGGTGGCGATGATTGCGCCGGCGAGCCAGGCGAGCGGCATATCGAAATGCCACATAACCCAGCCGCCAAACGCTGCCAGCGCGAGAGTCAGGGAAAATGTCGCAACTGAACTGACGCACCCGGATTACGCATCATAGACCATAGGACGCCACAGCCTCGGAATGTGTGACGTTTGTGCGCGATCGAAATAGACACGCATCAATTGAATTGCCGAGCGGATTGCGGTGCGGCGCCCTTGCCGGATCGAGGCCGCGTCGTCGGGATAAGCACGCAGTGGACGTCGCCGATTTGTGCGATCGCTTGGCGTCGAGAACCATCACGCGATCTCCGCAGGCCGATTGGGACGCCGACGCCCAAGACGGTAACGCCCTTAAGCGCGCTGGTCGAAACCTCGCACGTGACAAGCGGTTCGGCGCGTGCGGTCCTTAGACTTCAGCTCCCAAGGGCGGCGCAGGATAGCTGCCTTTCCGGTCGTCATTGTGAACTCCTTCATCAGTGGGCTTGGGTCGCCACGCAGGCGCCCGCTGGACCGATTGCGCCGCCGGGACCTTGAGTACCCTTCGGCCAACAGGCGCACTGCGTCGTTAAGCTTAAGCAAGGGCAAGGGCAAGGGACGGATGCTCGAGGGCGCGTTGGCAAGAAGGCATCAAGCAGATCGGAGGCAATAGCGCTGTCGGAGGCATTCGAAACCGCAGGTCCAGCCACGCCAGTTCAAACCACTTTCGGCAAGGCTGCTCCGAACGAGCAGACCGGAAGTCTGTGTTGTATTCATGATGTTTTTCTTTGCGCTGCATCATCCACCATCTTCTTTGCCTCGACGGTGACGGGTAACTGAGTGTCCTTCGGAAGATCAGGCAATAAGAGCCGCCAGCCGTTCCTGAGCACCACAATGCCGCCCCATAGGCCTTCATTCTCAACCTGGACGATCGGCTCTTCCAGATCCTTCTTGGGAACATACGCTGATAAACCATTGCCAGTTCTGCGGATTGTTACTTTCATCGGGCTTTTCCTTCGCTCCGATCAGTGCATTCAGCAGTTGCCAGGGTTGAGACCTCGTCGAGGCTCATCAGTTCACGCGCACGCATTCCGACGACGATGCCGCGATCAATCCAATCGACGGCATAGATGTAAAACTGCTGGAGAAAGGTCCCCACATCGCGTATAAAACCCGCGTCGCCTTTCCTGACGAGGCGTTCTCCGATTTCCTTGCCCGGGTAGGTGCCGTCATTCTTGATGTGGCGTGTGGCACAGACTTTCTCACCCGGCATGAAACGTGGAGGATTATGGATTTCGACCTCCTCTTCGCGTCCAAGACCCATCGCCATTCCTTTCATTGTCGGGGCTACGCAGGGAAAACCAGGGCCTGCCGCGCGCGGAGGCCTGGCCACTGCATTCGGCGCTTAAGCCGGCACGCAGGTCTTCGGCACCGGACATACCGAGGCGCATTGCTGTAGCTCGAAAGCTCCCTTGCATTCGGTGCATTTGTCAGGATCAATCACGTACTTCTCGCCCTTGTACTCGATGGCGCTGGAAGGGCATTCGAACTCGCAGGCGCCGCACTGGGTGCATTGGGATGCGATGATTTTGTAGGCCATCATTGAACTCCTGGTTCGGTCGGGTGAGCCGCCTCAAGCGGTTAGCTGCGATCGGTCGGAACCATGCTTAGTGGCGTAAAGAGCGCTGATCGCGGCTTCGATATAATCATAGCCAAAGGCGTCCGTTGCCTGTATTCCAGCTTCCAAGAGCTGCTTTTTGGGGCAATCTCCGATCCTGGCGCAAAGCACGAAATCGATGCCTTCGAGTGCGGCGATAATGTCGCCGAGCGTGGCGTCCTCGCCCCAGCCCCCATGGCAATACGGCTCGACCTTACGGTGCCCCACGAACTTGATCCCTGTTTGCGAGGCTTCGTAAACCTGGAACTCCTTCGCATGGCCGAAATGTTCGTTGATGCGTCCTCCGCCCTTGGTCGCAACAGCCACTTGAAGCGAACCAGGGATGTTCACTGATGCGACCGTTGCGATCGCCTCCTTCTTAGCCGCTGAATGGTCATCGCGTATGCGTGCAACTACCTCCCGGTAGGCGTGTCGCTTGCCACCGTCGTAATCAAGTTCGAGCGGAATCTGGTCGAGCGTGAACTCCTGGCCACGATCAGCGCCGAGAAGGCCGACTGCATCGGCACGGCACTGTCGACAGTGACGCATCAGCTTGGCACCGCCTTCGAGACGATCCTGAAACGCCTTCAGTTCGAGCGCATTTGGGCCGCGCTGTCCGGCCAGGCCAAACCAGGTGCCGTGGGCCGGTTCGGAAATCAGCGGCATGACGTTGTGCAGAAACGCGCCGCGCTCCTTGACCCATTTGTTGACTTCGATGAGGTGCTGGTCATTGACGCCGGGGATCATCACCGAATTGACCTTCGTGAGGATGCCGCGTTCGCTCAACATCTCAAGTCCCAACATCTGCTGCTCATGCAGGATTTTGGCAGCGGCGATGCCAGTGTAGCGGCGATGGCCATAAAAGATCCACGGGTAGATCTTCTCGCCGACTGCGGGATCGACCATGTTGATGGTGATTGTCACGTGACTGATGTTCATTTCCGCCAACTCGTCGACATGCTCCGGCAGGGCAAGTCCATTGGTGGAAATGCATAGCTTGATGTCGGGGATCTCGCTTGCGACGCGTTCGAAAGTCGCCCTTGTCTTTTTCCAGTCGTAACAAGCGTCGCCCGGACCCGCGATGCCGAGAACGGAAAGCTGCGGGACTTCGTTGGCAACCGCAATCACCTTGCGCAGCGCCTGGTCCGGTGTCAGCTTTTCCGACACGACACCAGGCCGACTTTCGTTGGCGCAATCATATTTACGATTGCAGTAATTGCATTGGATATTGCAGGCTGGCGCGACTGCGACGTGCATACGGGCGAAATAGTGGTGCGCTTCCTCTGAAAAGCAAGGGTGATCCTTGACCTTCTCCCAGGTGGCCGAATCCATGTCGGTTGGCCGTGAGGACGAACCGCAGGACGAGGATGCACAGTCACCGGATTTTGCGGCTGTCAGCAACTGCCCAGAGGATGTCGTGTTGGTCAGGCTTTCAAGCCACGTTATTGGTGCACTCATCGAACGGCTCCACTGGTGACAAAGGGTCGTTGTCGGACCTGCAAGCGCTGTGCCAACACAATAAGATGGGAATTTCAAAGGATTGGCGTTCCGTGTTCGATTTAGGCCAATGCTCCGAAGCGGGTTTTGTCGAAGTCGCGACAGGAAGCTGCCAAATTGGACAATAGACCTGCGCGCCTGAGGAAGACGGGTGGCCACGCCCATGATAAGTGGGCTCACCGAATTTAGATCTTCTTCACCTGTATACCATGCCGGCGTAAAGCATAGCCGACTTGCCGCGGTGTGAGGCCGAGGATCCGAGCTGCCTTCGCCTGAACCCAGCCGGCCTTCTCCATCGCGCTGATGAGAAGCTCGCGGTTCGTTAGATTTGGTGCCACCGTTAAGTCGCCAGGACTATTGGGGTAACCGAGACCGACCGGCGATTCGACTGGCAAACGTCTGCTCATAGTCAATCCGTTGAGCGAATGGGTGCCAAGCGGTCTATCAGCGGTTTTCCCGAGCATTGAAGAAAAGCACTGGGCATTCTGGCAGGAGAAATCCGATGGAACAATCGTCCCCGAACGCGCGAGAGTGGCGGTCCGGCGGACGCAGTTTTCAAGCTCTCGGACGTTGCCGGGAAATTTGCATCTCGACAGGATCTCGAGTGCCGCAGGCGTGAATTCGAGATTGCGATTGTTTTCCCTGTTGAACCGGTCGAGGAAAACCTTCGCAAGGCGTGGAATATCTCCATTTCGCTCCCTGAGAGGCGGCAAAAAGAGAGGCACTACATTGATGCGATAATAAAGGTCAGCCCGGAACTCCCCCTCGGCCACCGCCGTCTCCAGGTCCTTGTTGGTGGCGCATATGAGTCGGACGTCCACTTTGAGCGTTTTTGTGCCGCCAACTCGCTCAAGCTCTCCTTCCTGCAAGACGCGCAACAGTTTCGCTTGAAAGGCCGGCGAGATCTCGCCAATCTCGTCGAGCAGGAGCGTCCCGCCATCCGCCAGTTCGAAACGGCCTGCGCGCTGAGAGATGGCCCCCGTAAAGGCGCCCTTTTCATGCCCAAACAGTTCCGATTCCAGGACGCCTGCAGACAGTGCCGCGCAATTCAACTTCACGAACGGCTTTTTTCTGCGAGGTGAAAGCTCGTGGATTGCCTTTGCGAAGAATTCCTTGCCTGTGCCGCTTTCGCCCCTGAGGAGCACCGCAGAGTTGGTTTGTGCAACGACTTTGACGCTTTCAACCACTTGCCTGAGTGCGGGGCTTTCCCCGACAATCCAGTCGATTCTCGTAGGCCGTTGTCGGGTTGGTTCAGGCAGTTCCTTGTCGCCTGCACTAATCTTGCGATCGCCCTCCTCGCCGATCGGCCGACTATCGCGGCTCTCGTGGCCATCCAGCCGAACCGCTCGGGCCGCAAGGTTGGCGACCATCGACAGGAAACGCACCTCTTCCTCAAATTGTGTTCTGGTGGCTGCGCCATCCTTGGCGCGGTCGATCCATAATGTTCCAAGCGTTTCTTGATCGGCCTTCATCGGGACACCAATGAAGGTGACTAGGCCAGTGCCGCTCACGATACTCTGAAGCTCATCCTGGAACAGTTCCGACCTGCAAGTGTCCGGTACGACCAGCGGCGCACCTTTTGCGACGATTCTATCTATTGCAGCCTTCGCAGCAATGTGGCGCGCGCCTGATGATGGAGGCTCAACCCCGAACGTCGCAGTTGTCTCGGGCTCTCCTTCAGCGCCCACAACGACGATTGCGCCGCGCCGCATTGGCAAAAGTGCGGGGAGGGTGTTAATCACATTGGCAAGCTTGATCTCGAGGCTGGCTGAAGTGATCAAAACCTTCGATATCCGATAGAGACCGCTGCACCCCAAGTCCCGTTTGTGCATGGTTTTAGGGGATAATTCAGTCATACACTCATCGAGCCAATTCTTACGAGGAAACACCCTGAGCGTCGTACGAACGGCTCTTGGCTCCCTACGAGAAAATGCCGCCTTGCTGACATTATCAAGTGCTTGCGATTGCACCTGTGAGCGCCCGTCAACGTAACCATCTTGTTAGACAAAAGTGAGATGCAAGTCATCCGAATTTAAAGAGCACACCGAATCCACCTCGCGGATAGCTCCAATCAATGTCACCGCTCTCTTCGCACAGCACTCTACATGTCCCGCATTCCATGCATCCATCCGCAGTAACCTCTACTTGGCCGTCTTCATTCACCTCGTAGCATTTCGCGGGGCAAACAACGGTCAGCGCAAGCAGGTTTGGGCTCGGAGACTGATGCTGCCGCACCTTGATGTGCGGCCGCCCCGCGTCCACCAGGTAACGGTTTTGGTAAAGCTTGTCTTCAATGCGAACGACTGAAGCTGTCATCTCAATGCTCCCCTTTAGCGCCATGCCAGTGCCAAGCGGACTGCGTCGCTGACCAGTCCCCATCGCGAACGCGCTTTAATAAGAGCGGCTGTGGTCGCTCTTTCCTTCTCGATCTTGGGTGTGCCGTCGACGCGCACGAAGTTTTGCGCCGCTTGCGACATCAACTGCGGATAAGTCGTGAAGAAATTGCGTGAATTCGTGTGGAGCAGGGCGGGCATGTCCTTGTACTTTCTGAGGTCTTTCAGAACGAAAGACTTGTCCAGCATGGCCTTGTAAAGTGAGAGATTGTCACTCGTCATCGGGTGTTTTCGGCTCTTGATTGCGGCGATCGCCTCGCCGGCGATGCGGCCCGACGTCATGGCGAGGTTCGAGCCCTCGCGGTGCACGGCGTTGTTGAGCTGCGCCGCGTCGCCAACCACGACCCAGCCATCGCCAAAGAGCTGCGGAATTGCCTTGAATCCGCCCTCCGGAATGAGGTGCGCCGCATATTCCTTAATCTCCGAGCCCGCAAGTAGCGGCCGGATTGATGGGTGGTTCTTGAATGCGTCAAGTAGCGCGTAAGGACTTTCCAGGGTCGCTGCGAAATGGGAGACAAGGCAGCCGATGCCAAGCGAGATCGATTCCTTGTTGGTGTAGAGGAATCCCAAGCCGGCCATTCCGCGCGAGATTGTCCCTGCCGCCTCAATAACACAGCCTTGATCGCCGGTAAGGCCGAAGCGTTCATTGATGACCTCTTCCGGTAGGAAATGCATTTCCTTGACAGCGAGTGCCACGGCTTCGGGTTTCGGCACCTTGCGAAATCGTGCTCTCGTGCCGAGGAGGCCGTTTACGCCTTCGGCGAGCACGACCACGTCCGCATGGATGACGCTACCCGCTCGATCGGTATGGACGCCTATCACCTTGCCGGCAGCATCGAGAGCCAGTTCCGTCACCGTCGTCTCGCACAAAACTATCGCGCCCGCCGCTCGGACTTTCCGCGAAAACCACTTGTCGAACTGGGCACGAATGATCGTGTAACGGTTTGGCGCCGGCTCATTGAAGTCGTCCGACCGGTAGTGCATTCCGGTGTGTGACGTATCGTCCGTTACCCAGAATCGCTGCTCGACCAGATGCCGCTCAAGAGGTGCATCATCCCGGAAATCGGGAATGATTGTCTCCAGCATGTTGGCGTACAAGATAGCGCCTTGGACGTTCTTGGAGCCCGGATATTCTCCGCGCTCCAACTGCAACACTTTTAGACCGCGACTTGCCATGGTGTATGCAGCCGCGTTTCCAGACATACCGGCACCGACGACGATGGCGTCGAATCTTTCCTCGGTCATAGGTTTTACCTCAGTTCACAAGTCTCAGACGATTGGCCGGCGCCAACCGTCTGGTGAAAGCTTCCGTCAACGCCGGCAGAAAGCTGACAGCATCGGTGACAACACCGACATGGGCGAAATCGAAGATGGGCGCGTGTGGATCGGTGTTGATAGCGACAATCAGGTCAGCTCCCTCGACACCGACGCGGTGCTGGACCGCGCCTGATATTCCAGCCGCTATATAGAGCTTCGGGCGGATCGTTTTTCCAGTTTGGCCGATCTGCCGATCAGCTGGCATCCAGCCCTTTTGGACGAGCGGCCTGGAACAGCCGTAGTCACCGCCGATCGTCAGCGCGAGGTCTTTGATAAGCAGCAGGTTCTCTGCATTGCTGAGGCCCAGCCCGCCGGCAACCACCACATCCGCATAGGCGAGATTGGCGTTGCCCGATCGGTCGTCGGAAAGGAAACCGACGACCTTCGTGACGATATCTTCCTCCAACATCCGCCAATCGTGCCTGATTACCCGCCCGATCGGCTTGTTTGACCGCTGTGGCATGCGCATGACCCTTGGCCGCACAGTTGCCATTTGGGGCCGGCAATTGAGCGTATAAATCGTGCAAAGCAACGAGCCACCGAACGTGGGCCGGGTAGCTGCAAGCGAACCGTCCTCGTCGACATCAAGTCCGGTGCAGTCGGCTGTAAGCCCCGTCAGCAGTGTGGTCGCGACGGAACCGGCGAGGTCGCGACCCAGCGTCGTCGCACCGAGAAGCAGAATCTCTGGCTTATGGGTAATGACCAGATCTGTCAGTGCATTGGCGAAAGGCTCGTTTCTATAATCCGTGAGCAGCGGCTCCTCGACGAGATACACCAGATCCGCACCATAGGCGAAGGCCTCAGCAGCGGCGTGCAAGGTAGAATCCCCCGGAGGCCCGAGAATAATACCTGCGAGCTGAACCCCCAGTTGGTCGGCAAGTCTGCGGCCTTCGCCGAGAAGTTCGAACGAGACCGGGTGGACATGGCCGCGTTCCAGCTCCATGAAAACCCAGACGTGCCGGTAGTCTCTGAATTGCTCAGGCAGGTCCTTTTTCATGCTGGCACGGGCTTGGGCCGGTGGTGGTGCTTTACTTTTTCGAGTTCCCATAATCTGCTCCTATCTGCTCACGCTACGAGTGGAGGAGAGCTCGTGCTCCAGTGCCGGCTGATGGGCGAAGATTGAAGTGACCAGCTCGTTAGCTACGTCCTGCACTGCCTTCTCGACGGTGTCGATCTGCACCGCTTTTTGCTCGCGCGGGGTAGGGGCAAAGACCCGCTTGACGACCGTCGGCGAACCGCGCAGCCCGCATTTTGTGATGTCTTCAATGCCAGCCTCCACCGCATTCCACTTGACGATTTCGCTGCGTGCGGCCCGCAAGGCATCATCAAGTGAGCCGCGGCGAATGGCATTCGATCCTTCCAGCATGGTGATCAGGCAAGGCAATTCGCTCTTCAGGACGTGCGTGCCGCCTTCCGAGCGACGCTCGACCGTAATCGCGCGCGTGCGGAGATCAATGGAAGTGACCTTTGCGACATAGGTCAACTGCACGAGGTCGAGGCGCTTGGCTATTCCGGGGCCGACCTGGGCGGTATCGCCGTCGATCGTCTGCTTACCTGTGAAGACGATATCAGGCGATCCAAAGCTATTGCCAATCTTCGCGATTGCCTGAGAAAGAGCAAATGAAGTCGCCAGCGTGTCGGAGCCGGCAAAGTGCCGGTCGGTCAGAAGTATCGCGCGGTCTGCGCCATAAGTGAGCGCCTTGCGTAAAGATTCCTCGGCCATGGGCGGGCCCATGGTGAGCACCGTGACCTCGCCGCCATGGTGGTCACGCACTTGGAGTGCCTGTTCGAGGGCAAACAGGTCGTAAGGGTTGATGATAGTCGGCACGCCTTGGCGCATGATCGTGTTCGTCACCGGATGGACGCGTATCTGCGCCGAATCCGGGACTTGCTTGATACAGACTACGATGTGCATGAGGTCTCTCTGGCTCCGATCGCATGTAAGATGACGTCTTTCGCCTCCCTTCCAAGCACCAACCATGCCAACCAACTGTGGTTCAAGAAGCCCATGAAATCTAAGGAGCTTTTTCGGCACACAGGACGGCGGCCTGCGTGATAGCGTTGTCGGCTTCATGACATCGAATCGTCGCAACCGCTCCGTACGTGTCGTTTCCCGATGATTTTAGGCCGAGTCCCAATGACAAATGTGCGGTTAGGCGCACTGCTTTGGTCCGCTTGCGCTCCTCTAGCATCCTAAAGATCCGACGTGATAACGGCGAAGTGGTTGCAAACTCCCGCTTTATGTAAAGTGCCCCGAAGCTCTTCGGCCCCTGGAACTTGTGCGCGGAAAGCGACAGCATGAAGTGTGTTGCTGATCCCTCTCGTGGATGACCTAGCATTCTCGTTCCCCTCTGTTGATGCGATCAGCCGAAAGACTTCCCGCAGGCGCAGTTCTCTCGCGCGTTGGGGTTCTCAAAGATGAATCCGGGGGAATCGACACCCGTGGTGAAGTCCACAGTCATGCCGCTGACATGAGGTTGAGAAGCTGAGTCTACGTACACCTTGACCCCACCCGCCTCAATGACAGCGTCGCCGTCGCGCGACTCGCGGTCCAAGCCCAGGTGGTATTTAAAACCCGAGCAGCCGCCCGCTTCCACTTTGATGCGTAGCCCATCCGCCGGCTCGCAAGTCTGTGAAAGCGCGAACTTTATTGCGGCAATCGCACTGTCGGTGAGCGTTATCATGGGTTCGTTTCTCCTGGTTTCGAGTCGCTTGCGAACGATGCACCTAGTGTGCCAACCAGAAACCATCACGAAAACAACACGTTGTTCAAACACAGCCATGTCGTTTGTACGACACAGTCGTAGTTACGACATTTGGGTGTTAAACCGAGTTCGTGTGAGGCTCTCCGCGACGCGCCGAGCATCGACGTTTATCCTCGGCAGGGGCTGCTGAGACTCCGGCGCGGAGATTGGATACCCGGTCGATTGAAGGAAACTAAACCCTCAGCGGGAATGTGCCGTACCGTCCCGTGCCGCAGCATGAACTGCTCCGGCGCAATTCCTTCATGTCGGTGTACATAGGCCAAATGCTCCTCTTGCGAACGCGAGTTCGATCACGACATCAATTGTGATGACAGACTTGCTCATGGGAACTCGCCTTTAACTTCGGTTCCGTGCCCGAAAAGCGGCATAGCAGGAAGCAGTATCTCGGTGAAATCGATTATCTCGATGGCACGCATTAGCTCAATGGATCGAGGGATCGTCCGCGAGCAGACCGGCAAGTCACCTTGAGCGGCGATTTTCCTGCTGCGCGGGGTTCATGAAATTGCGCTGAGGGCTGCTCAGTGGGTAGCTGCGGCGCTCACTGTCAGCACCGGCTCCGCAACATCAGACTGGATAGCTCACATGGCAAAAATCAAAATTTAATCGGGACACGACCGAGACGTGCGGTATCGAAAGTCCTCAGCGTTTCAAGAATGTTCTGCGGAGAAGATGCCGAATAAGGATCGGACTCGCAGTTGTCCGAGAAACCTTCTTCTTCGAACCATTGCTCCACCACGCTATCATTGACCACGGCAGCGTAGCGCCACGAGCGCATTCCGAAGCCGAGATTGTCCTTTGCAACCAGCATGCCCATCTTGCGAGTGAATTCGCCCGAACCATCCGGGATAAGCCTGACCTTCTCTAAGCCCAACGCCTTGCCCCATGCGTTCATGACGAAGGCGTCATTAACTGACAGGCAGTAGACCGCTTCGATTCCTACCTTCCGGAATTCGTCGTAAAGTCTCTCAAAGTCAGGCAATTGCTGAGTTGAGCAGGTCGGGGTGAACGCACCGGGAAGCGAAAACAGAACGACGCGCTTGCCACTGAAGTAATCCTCGGTTGTTCTGACTTCCCATCGGTATGGGTTTGGCCCTCCTATTGTCTCGTCGCGAACACGCGTGCGAAAGGCAACGAAAGGGATTCTTTTTTTCACAGGCATTGAGCATCGCTCCTTCGAAAAAAGAACTGAGCATTCGCCGCCTCTGGACCCTCTGGCGAAGCACCGTTACTTGAATAATCAGCTCGTCGGCCAACGAACAGACAGCAAGCGGCGTGCCACTTTAGATCCAAGCTCAAACAGCACTGCTTCGGTACGGGCATGGCAATCTTGTGCGCGGACTGGCTATTGGCGTAAACTGGACGCGCACACACCTTCTCGTGGCTCAACCCGTCTGCGACAAGCTGCGGCGGCCGCGCGTATCAACGTGCCGCCTGCAAAGTTCATTTTAACAGGAACTTGCCGAATCGACCGTTCCGCGTTTCCGGTTAAGAAACTCGACCCGTGCTCTTGTCAGAGGGCCGACATCATGTCGCCTTTGTCGCCCTTCCGACACGGCCGCATTTCCCCCTGCTTCCTACAGACCTCCGTTCAGCCTTTGAATGGAACGCACGAACTTAACCCTTCGGCTCAGTAGACTGGATTGGCACGAATTTTGAAACGCCCCCGGGGGGCACAATTGCCGTGCAGGCATCTCTGGGGCGCCCTCGTGTGGAACGAAAGCAGGGAAGGATGGGAACATGTCAAATCTAGCTGAGGTCCGCGCTTTGTCGAAAGGGAGAGTAACACTCGGAATCAGAATGACCGATCGGCCCGGTTGGCGACAGTTATCCGAATTGCTGGACCTCGAACCATGGCCGCCTACGGACCTCGAAATGGATTTCGACCAGTACGTGCTTGCATGTGTCCTTTCGCGTGCACTCGAGGAAATCGATGCCGGCGAGGCAACGGCAACAGAGGCAACTGGTCTTTCGCAAGTAGAGCTGCGGGACATCCTGAACCGCAGTTTTCCCGCCCCAACTATTCATGTTTTTCGCTTGGAAGAGGTAAGAGATTCGGAGCCCGGCCCCGAGGAGGAACTTCTGCGCGGTCTGCTGCTCGCGCATGCTCGAGCGGGCGATTCGGCGAGCGTGCTTTTCGCCAAAATCATAGCCCGGCGTGCCTTGCGCCACGACCATCTCTGGAGGGAGCTTGGTCTTTTTGATCGAGTCGAACTCAGCCGATTGCTCGCCAGCCATTTCCCAACGCTTGCAGCCGGCAATACCCAAAACATGCGGTGGAAGAAGTACTTTTATCGCAAGCTGTGTGAGGCCGAGGGCTATTCGCTGTGCACGGCGCCTTCTTGCCCGCAATGCAAGGAATTGGAGAGCTGCTTTGGCCCTGAGGAAGGCGAAAGTGCTTCACCGGTCGGGAAAGTTGGCGGAGAGGCTGAGCTTAAGCGCCGCCTAGGCCGGCTATAGACGGCTGGGAGGCCTTTTCGTCATCTCTGCATGCGCGGATTACGAGTGCGCATGCACCAAGTGGAGGAAATCATCTTGATCGTAGAAAACGTGGCGGTGGTCCGCGGCAAGACACCCCCTTATAGACATCTATACGTCCAGGTCCTCGCGGCGATCGCCGTGGGCATCCTGCTCGGGTATTTCTATCCGGATGTCGGCTCCAAGATGAAGCCGCTCGGCGACGCCTTCATCATGCTCGTCAAGATGATCATCGCGCCGGTGATTTTTCTGACGGTCGCGACCGGCATTGCCGGCATGACCGATCTCGCCAAGGTCGGCCGCGTCGCCGGCAAGGCGATGATCTACTTCCTGACCTTTTCCACCCTCGCGCTCATTCTCGGCCTCATCGTCGCGAATATCGTCCAGCCGGGTGCGGGCATGCATATCGATCCGGCCTCGCTCGATATGAAGGTGATCACGAGCTATGCCGAGAAGGCGCATGAGCAGTCGGTCACCAGCTTTCTCATGAACATCATCCCGACGACGCTGGTCGGTGCTTTCGCCGAGGGCAACATCCTCCAGGTACTGTTCACCTCGGTCCTCTTCGGCATTTCGCTCGCGATGGTCGGCAAGAAGGCCGAGGCCGTCGTCGATTTCCTGCACGCGCTGACGTTGCCGATCTTCCGGCTGGTGGCGATCCTGATGAAGGCCGCCCCGATCGGCGCCTTCGGTGCTATGGCGTTCACCATCGGCAAGTACGGCGTGGCATCCATTGCCAATCTCGCGATGCTGATCGGCACCTTCTATCTCACCTCGTTCCTGTTCGTCTTCATGGTGCTCGGCGCGGTCGCACGCTACAACGGCTTCTCGATCGTGGCGCTCATCCGCTACATCAAGGAAGAACTGCTGCTCGTGCTCGGGACGTCCTCCTCGGAAGCAGCGCTGCCGGGGCTGATGAGCAAGATGGAGAAGGCAGGCTGCAAGCGCTCGGTTGTCGGCCTAGTCATTCCGACCGGCTACTCATTCAACCTCGACGGCACCAACATCTACATGACGCTCGCGGCGCTCTTCATCGCCCAGGCGACCGATACGCCGCTCTCCTACGGCGATCAGATCCTGCTGCTCCTCATCGCCATGCTGAGTTCGAAGGGGGCAGCTGGCATTACCGGCGCTGGCTTCATCACGCTTGCCGCAACCCTCTCCGCGGTTCCCTCCGTGCCGGTCGCCGGCATGGCGCTGATCCTCGGCATCGACCGCTTCATGTCCGAGTGCCGGGCGCTCACCAACATAATCGGCAATGCGGTCGCAACGATTGTGGTGGCGAAGTGGGAAGGCGAGCTTGCCCCGGCGCAGCTTGCAACCACCCTTGCAGGCAAGGCGCCGGTCGAGACCATGTCGGGTTTGTCAAGTCAGCGGAGTGACACTGTTGAACTCGGACAAAAAGTGCTGTTTGTTGCAACCAACTCCGCAGATCGTGCTCTTGCCGGTCGCCCAGGGGGGCGCGATTCCCGTCGAATTGCTCCCGATCATTCCGCTCAGGTCTTCGGCGGTCCGCTAAGCTTATGAGTGACTTAAGGAGAAAGCGAGTGAAGACCAACCCCATTCCAGATCATGTTCCGCCCGCACTGGTGCGGGACTTCAGTCTTTTCACGTCGCCTGGCATGGCGCCGACGCCTAACGGGGATCCGCACGCCGCCGTGGCTTGCGTTCATGATAATGGCCCGCCGATCTTTTACTCTCCTTCCAACACGCGCGATGGACGAGGTACCTGGGTCATAACACGGGCGAGAGACCAGCGCCGGGTCCTTGAGGATACAGAGACCTTTTCCAGCCATCGCAGCATCTTCGCCTCGGCACTTGGCGAAAACTGGCCGGTCATCCCCCTCGAATTGGACCCCCCGGCCCATGGAGTGTTTCGTGCACTGCTAAACCCTCTGTTCTCATCCAGGCGGGTGTTGGCGCTGGAGCCGACTATCCATGCCAGAGCAGGCGCGCTGATCGACTGCATTGCGAAAGAGAAGACCAGCTGTGACGTGATGAAGGATTTCGCCTTGCCCTTTACGGTCAGCGTTTTCCTCAGCTTTCTGGGACTTTCCCAGAGGCGATCCGAAGTACTTGTCGGCTGGGTAAGCGATTTGCTCCACGGCAATGCAGAAAAGCGAACGGCAGCAGCCCGCTCGGTCGTGGCCTTTATTGACGAAATGGCAGCGATGCGCCGCAAGTCGCCAGCCGTCGATTTCATGACCTTCGCCCTGCAGGCGAAAATCGAGGGCCGCTCTTTAACAGAAGAGGAAGTCCGCGGCATCGGTGTGCTTTTCTTGGTCGCGGGGCTCGACACGGTTGCCGCCGCCATTGGCTTTGACATGGCCTATCTTGCACGCAATCCAAAGCACCAGGAGTTGTTGCGAAACGAACCGGATCGGCTCGGGCTCGCCGCTGAGGAACTGCTGCGCGCCTATTCAACCGTTCAGATAATCCGCGTGGCCACGAAGGACACCGAGTTCGAAGGCGTGCCTATCCGTGAGGGTGATTATGTTTCCTGTCCCGCGATGATTGCTAATCGAGATCCGTCTGAATTTAAGTGCCCCAACACTATCGATCTGGCACGACAGGATAATCAGCACACCGCCTTTGGCTATGGACCACACCTTTGCCACGGAGCGCATCTCGCACGGCGAGAAATCGTCATTGGCCTACGTGAATGGTTAGCGCGCATCCCAGCTTTCCGCATCAAGGAAGGTACGGCGCCGATAACTCATGGCGGCCATGTATTCGGGATCAGTAATATCATCCTAACTTGGGCCTGATTGGACGGGCGAGGCGGTAGCAATGAAGCGCCGATCGCTCCCAAGTCTTCATCGCTTACCGCATCTCACCGCACCATGATGAATGAAGAAAGCATAACCAATCTATTCGACCGAGAAGCAATCCGCGACTGTCTCCATCGCTACTGTCGAGGAATCGACCGGGCAGACGAGGCTGCACTGCGCAGCTGTTATTGGCCCGATGCACGCGACAATCACGGAAGCTACTCCGGCTCTGCCGCAGGGTTTATTCAGCATGCACTCAACGTCTTCAAAACTAAGCCGCGCAACATCCACCAGCTTGCGAACATAATCATTGAGTTCCTGGGCGCGACAGAGGCCGCCGTCGAGAGTTATTTCACCGCGCTGCAGCGCGGTCCCGACGCAACAGGCGAGATAAAGCAGGTGCTCTTGTGCGGACGCTACTGTGATCTGTTTCAGAAAAGGGAAGGGGAGTGGCGCATCGTCGAACGGACGGTAGTCTATGATTGGGTTGAGAAACAGAGACCACCGAAGTCCTCGGAAGCAGAGCGGTTCGGTCCTCGCCAACCGATTGGGGCACCGCATCCGAATGATCCCGTTTACGAACTTTCGAAGCGGCGAGTTGCTGCGAAAAATCATCCAAAGGACCTGATCGGCAGTGGAGAAGAATAACCATGATACGACTGCGCTACCCTCCGATTCCTCGAGGCCGAGCCCGTGGAGCACAGAGACGCATGGACGATCGCCAGGTTCAGCCAGGGCGGGTCATCGTCGTCACAGGTGCCGCAGGGGGTATCGGCCGCGCGCTCGTCGATATTTTTGCCGCGAATGGAGATGTCGTTGTCGCGGTGGACCTCCCGGACAGCGGCGTAATCGAACTTGGCCAAAATCTCGGAGAGCCCCATCTTGGCCTCGAGGTTGACGTGTCGCGAGAGGACGATGTCGTCGCATTGCGTGCCCTTCTGGAAAAACGATTCTCGCGGATTGAAGTGCTCGTCAATAATGCGGGGATTGGGCCGACCATGGCTGCGACCGCCGATACTGCTCTCGAAGATTTTCAAGGCGCTCTAGCGATAAACCTTGTCGGGGCTTATTCGATGGCGTGCGAAGCCGCGAAGCTGATGAAACCTGGCGCCGCCATCGTCAATGTCGCTTCGCTGGCTGGGCTGCTCGGCAATCCGAAGCGCAGTGCCTACGCCGCTTCGAAAGCTGGTCTGATCTCAATCACGAAATCGCTGGCGTGCCGATGGGCATCGCGCGGCATCCGTGTGACAGCGGTAGCGCCCGGTCACGTGCGCACGCCTATGGTTGCCGAATTGGAACGCGCTGGCAAGCTCGACGTCAGCGCGATAAGGCGCCGCGTACCGTTGGGCCGAATAGCGCGCCCCGACGAAATCGCGCGGGCCGTGCGCTTTTTGGCGAGCGCACAGGCGAGCTACATAACCGGGTCGACGCTTGTGGTCGATGGGGGCTGGATGTCAGTCAACCAACCGGGTGGTGCCCATCAGGCTCAGGATAGGACGCCCGGAGCAGAATTCATGCGGCCGGTCGAGGACACCGATGCGCGAACAGTGATCGTCATGGGCGGCGCTACAGGCGTAGGCGCGGCCATCGCTCGGCGCTTTGCCGAAAACGGCGACACGGTTGTGATCGCCGACGGAGACGGTGAAGAAGCGGTAAAGCTCGCCGGCTTGCTCGGCGACAAGCACCTGTCAAGGCGCGTGGACAGGACCGTCGAAACCGAGGTAGTCTCGCTCTTCGAAGAATTGCGGGAGCGCTTCGGCCACCTCGACGTCTTCGTCAACGGCATGAATGAGATACTCGTCCCCAATATCGAGGAGTCGCCGGAAGTCCTCAAACGCATACTGGATGTCAATCTTACTGGCGCCTTCACCTGCGTTCGCGAGGCCGCCATATCGATGCGCTCTGGCAGCGTAATCCTGAATCTCGGGTCAAGTTTAAGCCTTTCACCGCTCGCGCCAAGTCACGCCTATGGAGCATACAATGCTGGCATAGACATGCTGACCCGCTGCATGGCGGCCGAACTCGGGCCATTGGGCATCCGCACAGCCACAGTCGCTCCAGGTTACATCCGCACATGTGCCGCCAACCGGCTGGCAGCGGTCGCCGGCATGGATTCGGCTTCGCTCCGACAGC
The DNA here is from genome assembly GCF_000265205.3 of Sinorhizobium fredii USDA 257. NCBI lineage: Bacteria > Pseudomonadati > Pseudomonadota > Alphaproteobacteria > Hyphomicrobiales > Rhizobiaceae > Ensifer > Ensifer fredii. The sequence goes on along the minus strand of NT_187151.1, from coordinate 123,293 downwards.
GAATTCCTTTGGGCAGGGTCGGGGACGCAGAAGAAGTCGCCGAGGCTGCCTACTTTCTGGCCTCGTTTGATGCCTCCTACATCAACGGCTCGATCCTGCACGTGGACGGAGGCTTGATCTCGTCCAGAGAAGCGGGGTGGGGCAGCGAAGTCGATGGAGCAATTTCGACGGAGATGAGGCCGCAGCGCCGGCCGGCGGCGCGATGGCGGTTGCTCTCTCCCTGAATTGCATTTGCACGCTTTTAGCGCTTGGCGCTCTGAATGCGTTAGGGGGCCATGAGCAGGGCCATAGGGAAACCTTCTCGTCAATCGAGGCGCGACCCACGACTGCGCGATTCCAGATCCGAAAACAAGGAGACACCATGGAGTTCGCAACGTTCATTCTCGCTGCCCAGCGCGGCTATCATCAGTCTTCCGCTAGCGTCGTCCGCAACTCGATAGAGCAGGCAATTTTTTCGGAGCAGGCTGGCTTCAGCACAGCCTGGTTCGCCGAGCACCACTTCAACAACTACAGTCTCGTCCCGTCGCCATTACTGATGGTAGCCCACTGTGCCGGATTGACGAGCACCATTCGGCTCGGAACCGCAGTCTGCGTGCTGCCGCTCTACCAACCACAGCGCCTGCTGGCGGAAATCGGCTTTGTCGACGTCGTTGCCAACGGTCGACTCGAACTCGGCGTTGGCTCGGGATACCAGCAGTTCGAGTTCGACCGCTTCGGCGTCAATATAGATGAGGCGCCGGCCATCTTTTCGGAATGCCTGGACATTTTGCTGAAGGGACTAAAGCAAAGAATCTTCACCCACAGCGGTCGCTACATGCAGATACCCCCGACGGCGATTTCGGTGCGCACCCTCCAAAAGCCGACGCCACCGATCTGGATTGCTAGCGCATCCTCCAAAACTATGGCCCGAGCCTATCGTGAGGGTCACAATCTTTTCGTCACGGCTCTCCATGACGGCTTGGAAACTCTGGGCTTGCTGCGTGGCATCATTAAGACCGCCGCTGCATCCGAGGGCAAGGAGGTTCGCGACTCCAAGGTATCGCTACTGCGGTGCTGCTATGCCAGTGATGATGGAGCGGAAATCAACAGCTATATCGATAACGCCCGCTTCCAGCGCCGGCTGTCCGAGGCACTGCGACAGCGTCGGCAACAAAGTAAGGACGGCTATATGTTGGAGGAGATGCCGACGCATCAGGATCTATCGTTCGACACTATGCGCAAGAACCTGCCCATTGGCAGTATCAATCGCGTGATTGATCGCCTTCTGGAGGAGATCGATGTCTTGAAGCCGGACCAGATTGCAATTCAGACCCAGCTGGGAGATTTTGACCAAAACACGATGTTGCGCCAGATCGAGCTTTGGGGAGACAAGATAATCCCGGCAGTCCAGAAATCTCTCGGGCAGTCGCAGGCTTGAGTTTATACCGTCCTGACCTTCGGGTCAGCTCACTTCCTCAGGCGCCGTCAGAATGCCCGGCAAGTTTCAAAAGCCATCGTAAATGTCGGCACAGATTACAGCTGAACTCCTCGTGAAAGTGGCTCATGGGCGTCATGGGTCGCATACCATTCGCACGACAGACAAGCAGGCTACCGGCGGCAGTACGCATTTGAGCTCCGATAGTTCAGTCCGCGATTTTAATCGGACGAGGGCCGGAAATAGCCATCTTAAGCAAACTTGATCGGACGGCGGACACTTAGGGCTGGCAAAGCCTCCGAGAAGATGCTCCCCAAACCCGCGGCTTGTACCTGATCAGCGGCAGTGGGCTCCGAGCGCCTGATAGGCAACGCTTTCGACAATTGTTTGTGAAATTGTCGGCTCCGCGACACAGGCTTGCGTCTGGGTCGGCTACTTCTCCTAATCTAAGTAGCTGTAAAAGAAAGTAAACCAGCTTCTGCTGGGCTCACCCTCCTCGACTTGGCACGGGTCTTGTAGCCACTCTTGTGCAGGCGGCTTGAAGCTGCCGCTGTATTCGTGTTGCGGGGCAACCGCGATGGTTTCGAACAACGAAGGAAAGCAACATGGCAGGTCTGCGTCAAATCGCGTTTTACGGCAAGGGCGGTATCGGCAAGTCCACCACCTCGCAGAACACGCTCGCCGCCCTTGTCGACCTCGGGCAGAAGATCCTCATCGTCGGCTGCGATCCCAAGGCCGACTCCACCCGGCTCATCCTCAACGCGAAGGCGCAGGACACGGTCCTGCATCTGGCGGCCAAGGAGGGATCGGTGGAAGATCTCGAGGTCGAGGACGTGCTCAAGGTCGGCTACAAGGGCATCAAATGCGTCGAGTCCGGCGGCCCCGAACCGGGCGTCGGCTGCGCCGGCCGCGGCGTCATCACCTCGATCAACTTCCTGGAGGAAAATGGCGCCTATGACGATGTCGACTACGTCTCCTACGACGTGCTGGGCGACGTGGTGTGCGGCGGCTTCGCGATGCCGATCCGCGAGAACAAGGCGCAGGAAATCTACATCGTCATGTCCGGCGAGATGATGGCGCTCTATGCCGCCAACAACATCGCCAAGGGGATCCTCAAATACGCCCATTCGGGCGGCGTGCGGCTCGGCGGGCTGATTTGCAACGAGCGCCAGACGGACCGCGAGCTCGATCTCGCCGAGGCGCTGGCGGCCAAGCTCAATTCCAGGCTCATCCACTTCGTGCCGCGCGACAACATCGTCCAGCACGCCGAGCTCAGGAAGATGACGGTGATCCAGTATGCCCCGGAGTCGCAACAGGCTGCGGAGTATCGCGCGCTGGCCGACAAGATCCATGCCAATTCCGGCCAGGGCACCGTCCCGACCCCGATCACCATGGAGGAGCTGGAGGACATGCTGCTCGATTTCGGCGTCATGAAGACCGACGAGCAGATGCTTGCCGAACTTCAGGCCAAGGAAGCGGCGGCAGCGGCCCAGTGACCGCCGCCGCAGACGCTGCCCGGGACGGTGATCCGGTGCGACATTCCACCAATGGTGCCTCTTCTTGGAGGACACGCAAAAAAGGGGGCAGGCCCAATGAGCCTCGATTACGAGAATGACAGTGCGCTCCATCAGGAGCTGATCACGCAAGTGCTGTCGCAGTACCCACACAAGGCGGCCAAGCGTCGCCAAAAGCACCTCAGTGTCGCATCGGACCGCGAGGCGGTCGGGGAGGAGGGCGAGACCCTCTCCGAATGCGACGTGAAGTCGAACATCAAGTCGATCCCCGGGGTGATGACGATCCGCGGCTGCGCCTATGCGGGCTCGAAGGGCGTGGTCTGGGGCCCGGTCAAGGATATGGTCCACATCTCGCACGGCCCGGTTGGCTGCGGTCAGTATTCCTGGTCGCAGCGCCGCAACTATTATGTCGGCACCACCGGCGTCGACACCTTCGTGACGATGCAGTTCACCTCCGACTTTCAGGAGAAGGACATCGTCTTTGGTGGCGACAAGAAGCTGGAACAGGTCATCGACGAGATCGAGGAGCTGTTTCCCCTCAACAACGGCATCACCATCCAGTCCGAATGTCCGATCGGCCTGATTGGCGACGACATCGAAGCGGTGTCGCGCAAGAAGGCCGTCGAACACGAAACGACGATCGTGCCGGTGCGCTGCGAAGGCTTCCGCGGCGTCTCGCAGTCGCTCGGCCATCACATCGCCAACGACGCCATCCGCGACTGGGTGTTCGACAAGGCGGACGACAAGACGGACGTCGAGTTCGAAACCGGTCCCTACGATGTCAACGTCATCGGCGATTACAACATCGGCGGCGACGCCTGGGCGTCGCGCATCCTGCTCGAGGAGATCGGGCTGCGCGTCGTCGGCAACTGGTCGGGCGACGCCACGCTCGCGGAAGTGGAGCGGGCCCCCAGGGCCAAGCTCAACCTCATCCACTGCTACCGGTCGATGAACTACATCTGCCGGCACATGGAGGAAAGATACGCCATCCCCTGGATGGAATACAACTTCTTCGGCCCCTCCCAGATCGAAGCCTCTCTGCGCAAGATAGCCAGGCATTTCGGCCCGACGATCGAAGAACGGGCCGAGAGGGTCATCGCCAAGTACCGGCCGCTGGTCGACGCCGTGATCGACAAGTACTGGCCGCGCCTCCAGGGCAAGCGAGTGATGCTCTATGTCGGTGGTTTGCGCCCCCGCCACGTCATCACCGCCTATGAGGACCTCGGCATGCAGATCGTCGGCACCGGCTACGAATTCGCCCACAACGACGACTATCAGCGCACCGGCCACTACGTGAAGACGGGCACGCTGATCTATGACGACGCGACCAGTTACGAACTGGACACGTTCATCGAGCGGATCCGCCCCGATCTGGTCGGCTCCGGCATCAAGGAGAAGTATCCGGTGCAGAAGATGGGCATCCCGTTTCGCCAGATGCACTCCTGGGATTATTCCGGCCCCTATCACGGCTATGACGGCTTCGCCATCTTCGCCCGCGACATGGATCTCGCCATCAACAATCCGGTCTGGGATCTTTACGACGCGCCCTGGAAGAAAATGACCGTGCCGACGGCCGCAGTTGCAGCCGAATGATCGTCCGGTCTTGCGCGGCACGAGGACCGCGGCAAGACCGGAAACCTCTCGAACATCCCTGGCCTAAGAGGCCAGATCAAGAAGGGTCAAACACCATGCCGCAATCGGCTGAGAAGATACTCGACCATGCGCCGCTGTTTCGCGAGCCGGAATACCGGCAGATGCTCGCGGAGAAGAAGCTGAACTTCGAATGTCCGCACCCCGAACGGCTCGTCACGGACCAGCGCGAATACAGCAAGGGCTGGGAATATCGCGAGAAAAACCTCGCCCGCGAGGCGCTCGTCGTCAACCCCGCCAAGGCCTGTCAACCGTTGGGGGCGGTGTTCGCAGCCGCCGGCTTCGAGCGGACGATGTCGTTCGTCCATGGCAGTCAGGGCTGCGTGGCCTATTATCGCTCGCACTTGTCGCGCCACTTCAAGGAGCCGGCTTCGGCCGTTTCGTCCTCGATGACCGAGGATGCGGCGGTGTTCGGCGGCCTGAAGAACCTGGTCGACGGGCTCGCCAATACCTACGCGCTCTACGATCCGAAGATGATTGCCGTCTCCACCACCTGTATGGCCGAGGTCATCGGCGACGACCTGCATGGCTTCATTGAGAACGCCAAGAGCGAAGGCGCAGTCCCGCCCGAATTCGACGTGCCGTTCGCTCACACGCCCGCCTTCGTCGGCAGCCATGTCGACGGCTATGACAGCATGGTCAAGGGCATCCTGGAGCACTTCTGGAAGGGCCAGGCGCGCACGCAAGCGGCCGGCACGATCAACATCATCCCGGGCTTCGACGGCTTTTGCGTCGGCAACAACCGCGAGCTCCAGCGCCTGCTCACCCTGATGGGCGTGTCCTACACCTTCATCCAGGATGCCTCCGACCAGTTCGATACGCCGTCCGACGGCGAATACCGCATGTATGACGGGGGCACGACGATCAAGGCGCTGAGGGCGGCACTCAATGCCGAGGCGACGCTGTCGCTGCAGCACTACAACAGCCGCAAGACGCTCGAATATTGCCGGGAGGTCGGTCAGGCCACCGCCGCCTTCCATTACCCGCTCGGGATCAACGCCACCGACGCGTTCCTGATGAAGGTGTCGGCGATTTCCGGCCGGGAAATCCCCGAGACGATACGCCTGGAACGCGGCCGGCTGGTCGACGCCATGGCCGACAGCCAATCCTGGCTGCATGGCAAGACATACGCGATCTACGGCGATCCGGACTTCGTCTACGCCATGGCCCGCTTCGTCATGGAGACCGGCGGCGAGCCGCGGCATTGCCTCGCCACCAACGGCACGGCGGCCTGGCAGGCCGAGATGACCGAGCTGCTCGCCTCTTCTCCCTTCGGCAAGCAGGCAAAGGTCTGGCCGGGAAAGGATCTCTGGGCCTTGCGCTCGCTGCTCTTCACCGAGCCGGTCGACCTGCTGATCGGCAATTCCTACGGCAAGTATCTCGAGCGCGATACCGGCACGCCGCTGATCCGGCTGATGTTCCCGATCTTCGACCGCCACCACCACCACCGCTTTCCGCTCATGGGCTACCAGGGCGGCCTGCGCCTGCTGACGACGATCCTCGACACGATCTTCGACCGCCTCGATCGCGAAACGATGCAGACGGCGGTGACCGATTATTCCTATGACCTGACCCGCTAGAGCGGCGGTCGGCAAAACGCCGGCCGTCTCCTGATGCAATCTGGAGATTAGCGAATGTCTTCGCTCAATGTCAAAATCCAAGATGTCTTCGATGAGCCTGCCTGTGAGAGAAATCGCAGCAAGGATTCCAACGCACGCAGTAAAGGCTGTTCGAAACCGCTGACCCCCGGCGCGGCGGCCGGAGGCTGCGCCTTCGATGGCGCCAAGATCGTGCTGCAGCCGATCACCGACGTTGCGCATCTGGTTCATGCTCCACTCGCCTGCGAAGGCAATTCCTGGGACAACCGAGGTACGGCGTCGTCCGGTCCGACGCTTTGGCGCACCAGCTTCACGACCGATCTCACCGAGCAAGACATAGTTATGGGGAACAGCGAGCGGAAGCTCTTCAAAGCGATCCGCCAGATTAAAGAAGCGTATCAGCCGCCGGCAATCTTTGTCTATGCGACGTGTGTAACGGCGCTTATCGGCGACGACATCGAAGCGGTCTGCAAGCGCGCTGAGGAAACGTGCGGCCTACCGGTGGTGCCGATCAATTCGCCGGGCTTCGTCGGTCCGAAGAACCTCGGCAACAAGCTGGCTGGCGAGGCGTTGCTCGACCATGTCATCGGCACGGTGGAGCCAGATGATGCCGGCCCTTGCGACATCAATATCCTTGGCGAGTTCAACCTGTCTGGTGAGTTCTGGTTGGTAAGGCCACTCTTGGAGAGGCTTGGCATCCGTGTTCGCGCCTGCATTCCCGGTGACGCCCGCTATCTCGACATTGCCTCCGCTCATCGCGCTCGAGCAGCCATGTTGGTGTGCTCTACGGCGTTGATCAACCTTGCCCGCAAAATGGAGGAGCGCTGGGATATCCCGTTCTTCGAGGGATCCTTCTACGGCATCACCGCCACCTCGGAAGCACTCCGACAGATTGCCGATCTGCTCGTAAAGAAGGGTGCCGATCAAGAGATCCTCGACCGCACCGATGCACTCATTGCGGAGGAGGAGGCGATTGCGTGGAAAAAGCTCGAGGAATACCGGCCGCGACTTAAAGGCAAGCGGGTGCTCATCAACACCGGCGGCGTGAAATCCTGGTCGCTTGTTCATGCGCTGATGGAGATCGGCATGGAGATCGTTGGCACCTCGGTCAAGAAATCGACGGTCGAGGACAAGGAGCGCATCAGACAGGTGCTTAAGGACGATCTCCAGATGTTCGAGTCGATGTCGCCCCGAGAGCTCTATGCCATGCTCTCAGAACATAAGGCTGACATCATGCTGTCGGGCGGGCGCACGCAATTCATTGCGCTGAAGGCCAAGATGCCCTGGGTTGATATCAACCAAGAGCGTCACCGCCCCTATGCGGGCTATGACGGCACGGTGGAACTCGTGCGCCAGATTGACCTTGCGATTCACAACCCGGTCTGGTCGCAGGTGAGGGAGCCGGCACCCTGGGAAAGCCGTCCTGCTACACAGGAACCGCTGCCGAACACGCGCCCCGACTCTGATGCTACGAGTGTCGGGCGCTCAATTCGCCGGCACGACGCCGGTTACTTCGTTGAGTGTTGAGGAAAGCAAATGGTCCACATCCATCGCCAATCTAAATCAGCGACGGTCAATCCGCTCAAGTCGTCCCAACCGCTGGGTGCCGCGTTAGCCTTTCTCGGGGTCGATGGCGCGATACCGCTGTTCCACGGCAGCCAAGGCTGCACTAGCTTCGCGCTAGTGCTATGCGTGCGCCATTTCAAGGAAACGATCCCGCTGCAGACGACGGCAATGGACGAATTGGCAACAGTCTTGGGCGGGGCAGCCCATCTGGAAGAGGCGATTCTGAACTTGAAAAAGCGGGCGAATCCGCGGCTGATCGGGATCTGCACGACGGCACTTGTGGAAACCCGTTCTGAAGATTTCGCAAGGCAAATCGCCAACATCAAAATGACGCATGCGGAGAAACTTGCAGGCACAGAGGTCGTGCTGGCAAACACGCCGGATTTCGATGGCGCCTTGGAGGAGGGCTGGGCGAGGGCCGTCGCCGCGATGATCCAACAGATTACACTGCGGGGTCAGCAGGCGCCTCGCTCGAGAAAGGCAACACTGATCGAGAGGATTACAAAACCTAGCGAGCAGCCGTGGAAGCAAAAGAAGGTTGCGATCCTGCCCGGATGGCACCTCACGGTAGGCGATATCGAGCATCTGCGCGAGATGGTGGAAGGTTTCGGGCTGAGGCCGGTGATCGTGCCGGACGTCTCAGGCTCCCTCGACGGTACGGTGCCCGACCGCTGGATGCCGACAACGTATGGAGGTACAAGCATCGAGGATATACAGGAGTTGGGTAGGGCGGTGCAGTGCATCGCCATCGGGGAACATATGCGGCGCCCGGCTGAGCTACTGCAGACGTTGACGGGTGTGCCTTACGTATTGGTCCAGTCACTAACGGGATTGAAGAACGTCGACCAGTTTGTCTCGCTTCTTTCCGAGATTTCCTGCGTGCCGGCGCCGGCGAAAATCCACCGTCACCGCTCACAGCTGCAAGACGCGCTTCTCGACGGACACTTCCATTTCGCCGGCAAGAAGATCGCGATCGCCACCGAGCCGGACCAGCTGTACCAATTTGCCACCTTTTTTACGGGACTTGGCGCCGAGATCATCTCGGCCGTTACGACTACGGGTGAGTCAGAAATTATCGAGAAAGTCCCGGCCGAAAAGGTCCAGATCGGCGATCTCGGTGATCTCGAAGAGCTAGCAGGCGGCGCTGATCTTCTCGTTACCCATTCGCACGGACGCCAGGCAGCGGAGCGCCTCGGCATCCCTCTGCTGCGGATCGGCTTCCCGATATTCGACCGCCTCGGCAGCCAGCACAAACTCACAGTTCTCTATCGTGGCACGCGCGACCTGATCTTCGAGGCGGCCAACATCATCCAGGCCAACCAGCCCGCGCCGTCGCTTGAGAAAATCGATGCAATGCGAAAGCGGAGAAATGCCGGATGAATTCCGTTCGTCGCCTCTCGCTCGTCACTGACGAAATCCAGCCGCGGCGTTCCGGCGCATTGCGCATAGCGATCGCGACGCAGGACATGAAAGTCCTAAACGCCCATTTCGGGTCGGCCAAGCACTTTGCAGTCTACGACGTGTCGCGCGACGGCTGGGATTTCGTGGAAGCTGTGAGCTTCGATGACGTCTCCGACGAATCCGGGAAGCATCCGATCGAGGGCGAGGACCGCATCACCCCAAAGGTGACCGCGTTGACAGGCTGTCATCTCCTCTTTTGTCGGGCTATCGGCGGCCCTTCCGCAGCCAGGGTCGTCTCTGCGAAAATTCATCCGATTAGAGTGGGAGAGCCGGAAGCCATTCAAGACGTACTTTCACGAACCCAGAAAATGCTCAAGACGGCCCCTCCGCCGTGGTTGCGCAAGGTGCTGGCGCAAGCGGGCGTCGCAGAGAAAAAACCATTCGAGGACGAGGACTTAATCATGAAAAAAACGTCCATCAATACGGGCACGCCTGATGTCAAGGTGGACGAGGCGGCCCTTGTCACGCCGTTTGTCAAATGCCTCGCGCGGCTGGTCCGCGCGCAGGATACCTACGGATCGCAAGACCGCGCATCGGACGCGGAGTTGTTGGCCAACTTCGTCATCACTGAAGAGCAGCGTCGAGAAATCCCGATCATCGGCGATCCCGGTCCGGACGTCATGTTGCGGTTCAATATCTTTTATACCGCCGTCGCGCTTTCAATCGAAGCACGTACCGGTTTGGTAGCGTCGCCGATCACGATGATCAGCCATGAGGGCTTCGGACGAGTGCTTCTAACGACCGGACGGCTGGTCGTATTTTCGAAAACAGTGCGCGACGTCCACCGCTTCGGCTTCGCGACACTTCGCAAGCTCGCGGAAGCCGGTGCAAAGCTGGTGGATGATGCGACCGCCGCCATTGAAACCTATCCCGAAGTGGCTCGGGCCTGACGATCGATCCGGCAAAAGGCATGCTGCCGGCGCCAAGGCGATCGGCCAAGGATTAGGGCTACGCCCGTGGGCGGCTTGAGGGCGAGTAAATAGTGGATTTTTCCGAAACGGAGGGTATGAGCCCGTGCATCAACCTCAGCGACGCGCGCCGCCGTCTGCCCCGGGCACTTTATCTGTACCGCTTGAGTACTAGTTCGGTAGCCGCCGATGAGAACCATGTGTAGTAATTCAAACAGCCGCTTCGACACTCTTGTCGGTAAAGCGACACATTCTTGTCGACTGTTCCCTTCCTTGCCTCCCGGCTAAATGCCTGAAATGCTAACATAACAAGCTTCTTTTCAAGTCGAGCACCCGAGTGGCACGAGTCTTGCCGACATGCCATCTAAGAGGCTGGAAAGCCGGGGATCGGCAGGGTACGAATGAGGCAAGCAACGTGGCAGGTCTAGGTCAGGTCGCATTCGGCTGCGAGGGAGGCATCGACACGTGCACCGCCGCCCAGAATGCGCTCGCTGTTTTTTTTGATCTCGGACCGAAAGTCGGTAGTGTCGGCGGCAACCTGAAGAGTAACTCCGGCCGCTTCATCCTGGAATCAATGCCGCGGGACAGCGCGCCAGCGTGGTACGCGATCATCCGCGATTTCGATGCGGACGTGCCGTGGAGGCTCAAAGCTTTCCACACCACCGCCGGGCTTGCGCTCGAACCGTCCGTTCGCTCCGTGTACGAGGGCTTCGGGGTGCTTCTCACGACCGGGCAGAGTCGTATTGACGGAACACCATCCGTCAGTCTTCCAATAGGAAGCTCGCCGGAGACCGAAGCGATAACCGCCATCCACGCACCCAAGTGGCGCGGTTGACGGTCGATCTAGGCGATGACGAACCGCCGGCTCTCATTTCCCCTGGAGAGCCGACGTCAGGCAGCGGGACCACTCCTCCCCACGCGCACCGGTCCCGCTGCCGCGATCTTTCCACAGGGCGAGGCTCAAAAATGCCTAGCCAAGTCTTTGCAATGGCCGCTGACTAGCAGACCGCCCCGAAAAGTCGGCCGACAAGACCGGAATTTCAGCGGATGTGACGGATGAGGTCACGTCCGATCTCGGAAGAGATTTTACTTTTTTGCCTGTGGCGGATGCGGAGAGACAGATCCTGATTGGAGAACCAACGATGACAAGTCATTTCTTTACCCGCGACGGCTCCACATGGATGCCGCAATATCTGACGGCCATTGACGCCATGACGTGCATTGGTTGCGGCCGCTGCTTCAAGGTCTGCTCGCGCGAGGTCATGCATCTGCACGGCATCGACGAATCCGGTGAGATCCTCGGGGCCTGCGATGGCGAGGACGACGACTTCGATGGCGAGCTCAGCCGCACGATCATGGTTGTCGATCACGCCGGCCGCTGCATCGGCTGCGGAGCCTGCGCCCGCGTCTGCCCGAAGAACTGCCAGACCCATGTAGCGGCCGACAAAATTGTTGCTTGATCTGACGAACGGACTCCGGAAAACGACTTTGGCCGCTATAAATGCAATCGTAGTCGAAACGACAGTCCCCAAAGAGCCTTTGCCGTCGCGCAAGCTGACGAAAGACGTAGACATCGCCGACCGTCGACCCCGTCCCGCAGCTAGCAGCCGACGTAGAACAACGAACTGCCCAGCCACCTGAGAGCCAGAGCAAGTCCGCCGAACTCGGAATGAGACAGAATTGGCACGACATTGATTTCCTCGCGTGATTCAGGGTGAATCCCTGCCTTGGAGTCAGGAGGCAATTGGCGGCGCGGGCACTCAGAGAGGATCTTCGAATGCCCCGTTGGCATCGGTCAGGAACGGGATGCGTCAGCAGCCTGAGCGATCAGCAGTTAGGTTACGAAAGCACTGCTGCTCGAAGCGCACATGCCGACGCAAATTGGTGAAGAAACCACGGAGCATATAGCCCGCTGCCTCCGGATTGACAGTAGCATCCGCCGTCGCCAGCCGACCCAACACTTCCGCCAATTCCTCGGCGAAGCATTCGTCTTCGCAATGCTCATACTTGAGCAGACCCAAAGTACTTAACACTGATGGATCGTCCCCCAGCTTCTCCTCTGTCCACGCGAAAACAGCAGCTTCTTCTCTCTCGTGAAGATTCCGTAAGTGCGGGCCAAGCATCTTTCCGGCGTGAGCGCATATACTACGGTCGACTCCGTACGGAAGGCCGTTTGCAATGGCCTCGAGACGGTCACAGAGAGCCAGTTGGTCCTCGTGAGAACCTGCCAATAAGGCCAGCCGATCGGCGGTGGCTGGAGCTAATGACCGGTTTGTGGGGGGCGCAAACGTCTTGATCCTAGCGATCATACACTCCAGTCCCTTTCCGTGATTTCTCTAAGGTAATCTTCCGTGCTCAAGGATGAGGTAATGCGTGGTGCGGGGCCTTGACTTGAATCAAGGCCCATCGGCAATAGGGCTAATAACCATCTCATTGTCCGATGGATCGTACGCGGCGTTTCCGCCCAAGCGCTCTGCCGTTGTGAGATCGCCATGAGCACGTCGGGGAGTCTCAGCTACTTGTGAGACGCTGATCCGTTGTGCATGGACCCACGCATGAGCGCGTCGATGTCTTTGGCGAGTGGCGGTTGGCGATGCCGATGAAGAAATTGGTAGACTGGGTTCAACACCATTCATCTTGCAAATCGGACCCAGCTACCATTGCCTTGATCATGGCCGGCACAGAGAGCGCATTGCGGCGCTTGGGTTTCTTATCGGCTTTTTCGACGAAGCCCTGCATGTCGCAGGGAGCGCCTTGGCGGACACGAATATGCGGCGCCGCATAGACCCAGGAACGGAGCAATAAGACGATCGGCAGGCGTGAACGGGAAGTATGACACCGTTATAGTGCCAATGACCGCGCGGAACCATGTCGGGCGGGACCGAGCGCGCTCGCCTACTCGGCAGAAGGCCAGCCTCTACGGATCGCCGCCTGTCGGTTTTGGACGCGGCGGTCCACTTTTAGCCGCCAGGCTGTCATTGTTCGACATACGACAATGTTAGAATGCTGACATAGCTAGTTCGATCCAAAGGTGCTTGAATCTAAACGGTTTTTCCGTGGCACGTATTTTGCTCTGCTGACGTGCCAGCGTCGACGAGAATTGTGCGAAGAATGTCGAAATGTCAGAACCGTTCTTTATGCCGGGGTCGGGGCCCGCGCCCGGCCACCCTACTGCAGAACCTTGGAGAAGAAGGAAGAGGTGGTACTCGCCAAGCGATGGTCGAGCTGGCACTGCACGGTCGCATTTGCCACAGCGGTCGACGAGCCATGATGGAGTGTGTTCGCGTATCTGTGCATTTGTCCTATGTATGGTCGCACTGCAATTTCTGATGACCTCAGCAATGGCGGCCGACGAGAGCCCCCTTCGCGAAGCCGAGGTTGCAAATTTCATGCTGGGCAACGGCATGGAGGTAGTCGTCATACCTGATCACCGGGCGCCGATCGTCACGCAGATGATCTGGTATAAGGTCGGCAATGCCGACGAGCCACCCGGCAAATCCGGCATTGCTCATTTCCTGGAGCATCTGATGTTCAAGGGAACGAAGAAGCATCCGTCCGGAGAGTTTAGCGCAAAGATCGCGGAGATCGGCGGTGAGGAGAACGCCTTCACGGGTTCCGACTACACCGCCTACCATCAGACGGTCACGCCAGAGTCGCTCAAAACAATAATGGAATTCGAAGCTGACCGGATGCGCCATCTCGTTCTCACCGATGCGGTGATCGTACCCGAACGCGATGTCATTCTTGAGGAGCGACGCTGGCGCGTCGAGAACAGTCCGGAGCAGCTACTTGAGGAGGAGATGCAGGCGACCTTGTATCAGAACCACCCTTACCGCATCCCGACGATCGGCTGGATGCATGAAATGGAACAGCTTAATCGCGAAGACGCACTAAAGTTCTACGACCGCTACTATGCCCCCAACAATGCCATTCTGGTCGTGGCAGGCGACGTGGACGCCGGCAGGGTGCGGCGGCTAGCGGACGAGACCTTCGGGACCCTGCCTCGCGGTCCGGATCTGCCGGCGCGGGTGAGGCCGCAGGAGCCGGAGCAGAACACTAAACGTATCGTCGCGCTCACCGACCCGCGCGTCACGGTGCCGAGCTTCCAAAAATCCTGGGTAACGACGTCCTACGGAACAGCTGAGCAGGGCGAAGCGGAAGCCCTCGATATCCTGTCGGAGATTCTCGGCGGGGGAACGCGCAGCCGGATCTATCAGGAGCTGGTAGTCAAACAGGCAATAGCCTCATCTGGCGGGGCCTATTTCAACGGAAGGTCGCTCGATCCGTCGAGCTTCACGGTTTTTGGCTCGCCGCGCGGCGAGGCGAAGATTGAGGAGGTGGAGGATGCGATAGACGCTGAAATTCGGAAGATCATCGAGTTCGGCATTACGGATGTCGAGCTCGAGAAGGCCAAAAACCGCTTCGTGCGCTCGATAATCTTCGCGCGCGACAGCCAGTCGGGAATGGCCGGCATTTATGGGGCGGCGCTTGCGACAGGCGATACTGCACACGACGTAGAGGCGTGGCCACTTAGGATCCGCGCCGTAAAGGCGGCAGAGGTGCAAGCGGCTGCCAGGAAATACCTCAGTCCCGACCGGTCCGTAGCGGGGTATCTGCTGCCCCGCGAAAGCGCTACCTCAGGAGATAAAAGCCGATGATATCGTTCAGCCGACTGCGCATCGGGGCCAAGCCCTCACTCGTCGTGGCATGCATATTGCTGGGCCTTGCCGCGTGTCCAGCGCTTGCGGGCATGGCCATAGAGGAGGTCGAGACATCGAGCGGGATAAAGGCGTGGCTGGTGCAGGACTATTCGCTACCGATCGTCACCACCCGCTTCGCATTTCGGGGCGGCAGGACGCAGGATCCATCTGGGAAGGAAGGCATTGTGAATCTGATCACAGAGCTGTTGGACGAAGGGGCCGGAAATCTTGACAGCGATGCCTTTCAGGAGCGGCTGGACGATGCTGGCGCCGAGATGCTCTTTGAGGCGGGGCCCGATGCAGTCTACGGCTATATGCGGGTGCTTGCGGCGCGAAAGGATGAGGCTTTCCAACTTCTCCGGCTGGCAATCGAGCAGCCGCGCTTCGACCAACAGCCGGTGGACCGCCTTCGTGCCCAAATCGTCTCCAGCATCCTGGCAAGAGCCAAGGATCCGGAGACGGCCGCACAGTTCGCATGGATGAGGGCGATCTATGGTGATCATCCGTATTCGCGTCGGGAGGAGGGCACCGTGCAAACACTTGCCGCTGTCACTACCTCCGATCTGAAGGCGGTTCATGAGCGGATTTTCGCGCGCGGCAACCTTACCATTGCCGTGGTGGGAGCGATCGATCCCGGCACACTCAAGCGTGATCTGGATCGAATATTCGGCGGATTGCCTGCTGGCCCCTCCCTAACGCCGGTCGTTGACGCAGTGCCTAAGCTGGGGCGCGCCATTCGCGTCGCGTATGACTTACCTCAGACCCAACTGAGCCTAGCTTACCCGGGAATCCCCCGAAAGGACCCGCAGTTCTTTGCAGCCAATCTCATGAACCAAATCCTTGGCGGAGGCGCGTTCACATCCAGGCTCTGGAATGAGGTGCGCGAGAAGCGGGGCCTCGCTTACGGCATTTACTCAACCTTGGAGAACATCGACCATGCTTCGGCGCTCGTCATCGGCACGGGAACCCGCCCGGATCGGGCCGCAGAGACGCTCTCCCTCATCCGAGCCGAGGTCAGGCGAATGTCAGAGGAGGGCGTCAGTGAGGACGAGCTCACTGCGGCAAAGAAAAAGCTCATCGGCGGTTATGCGATCGAAAATCTGAACTCATCTAGTGCGGTCGCCCAAACATTGGTCCAAATCCAACTCGAAGATCGCGGCATCGACTACGTCGAGCGTCGCAAACAACTGATCCAGGCCGTCACCGTGGAGGACGTACGGGCAGTCGCGAAACGGCTGCTCTCCGCCGACCCCACCGTAATGACTGTTGGACCGTCCCTCAAGGGAACGAACCGATGACCGTCCAAAGGAAAGCTAGGCTGGCAGCGTCCTACCTTGGGATGGGGGTAGTCAAGATCACCTCTCGCGGTCACCAGATGTTCGATTCCAGGCTCTATGCGACTCCTGAAGCAGCAAGGGAGGTCCCGCATCGCAGCCTCCCTCCGCCCGACGGCAGGAGAGAATGTGGTGTCTCGGCGCAAACAGGCGAATGCTCTCTAGCACGACTGCTCCTGCGATGCTGGTGACCTGCTGGCAACGAGACTGCTTGACCCTGCAGCAGCGGTTCTCGCGTTACTCACGAAAGCGCATCAGCACCACCGCTAAGGCTTCACACTTGAAGCATAATCTGAATGTGCTTAGGGTGGCCGCCGAAGACTCCAGATGTCTCAATTGAGTTTCTGACTTTCAGTTGAGGTATGTTAAAGGAGTGTATGTGCGGGAGGTGGAGCTCATATCATATCTCCCGAAGAACTAAGATAGCCGAAATTGAGGAGACGAATGTGCTGAGTACTAACTCTGAACAAACAAGACGTAAGCCAAACGCTGTGGATGCCCATGTCGGTCAACGAATCCGCCAGAGGCGTGAGTGGCAGAACATGTCCCAAACGACTCTCGGCGAAGCTATCGGGGTGACGTTTCAACAGGTTCAAAAATACGAAAAGGGCGTGAACCGCGTCGGTGCGGGTCGGCTTCAGCAGATTTCGAAGGCTCTGAAAGTGGAGCCTTCCTACTTCTTTGAGGATACGCTTAATAAAATCCGGTCGGAGGAGCGGTCCGCTTCAAATCAGATTAACATCCCACCCGAAGTCGTTGAATTCGTTGTAAGCAAGGAAGGGATCGAGCTCATCAGGGCCTTTTCTCGCGTGGGCGACTATCGTCTGCGCCGCCGAATCGTGATGCTGGTCAAGTCTTTGGGCGCACACGAGCGGTGATGTATGGATGGGGCCGCTTCTGTGTGGAGACAGAGTGTCTCTATAAAGTCAGACAAGCACCACCGCACTGGGAAATGAGTCACCAGTCTGTCCGATACTCTCGTACGGCCCTTCACCCTTTAAACGTCCTGAAATACCAAGGCGATACTCGCCGATCAATTCTCCGAATCTTGGCGGGCTGAGCGCCGCGCCCGTCCTTCGGGATGCTGCGGCGACCATCGACTGCGAGCTTGAGGATGTCATAGAACGACACGCCCATGCGAATATGCTCGGCCGTTTTGTCGACATTTGCAAGGGCAACGGCCGTTCGTTGGTCTATTGTGGCGGCCGATATTTGCAATTGCCGAGTAGCGTTATAGGCAAAATCGCTCCGGGACTCACCACACTGAAAAGCCATTGAACGTGGTTTTTTGCGCAAACCTGTCTATGATCTCAATCAATTCATCTGTAGTTCATTCGTGCTAGCTTGAGCGCAGCTTTAGTCGCCGACCACGATCCGACTTGAAGCGAGCGATGCTTTCTACACCGGTTTCACCGGTCAGGGCGGAAAAGAAGAGTCCAGCCGGCCCGGATTTCCTATTCTGAGACCTCAGAACGGGAGATCGAGATCTTTTCATTTGTAGCCTGCCGCGGAATGGGCGAGCGCTGACCTGAGTTCTCAGGGTCCGCTACGCAAGCGCCGGAATACGACCGGACAATCAATCGACGTCAGAAGCTACGGGATGTTGGAGAAGAAATGCGTAGGTTGCTTACTCCCTGGCGCGGTGTCGCTGCAGGCTTTCTGTTGAACGGGATCCTCCTCGGGACCTGGGCTTCTCGCGTTCCCGCCGTGATGGGTCACTTTCACGTTGCCAAAGCGAGCTTTGGGGTTTTGCTGTTGCTTTTAGGGTTGGGCGCATTAATTTCGTTCCCCATTACCGGAAGGCTGTCCGATAGCTTGGGTGCAGTGCGGGTCGCCCGAATGATCGCGATCCCGTTCCTGGTTTCGATTGCCGCTCTAGGGCTTGCGCCCACAATACCGCTGCTGGCGATCGCCCTATTTCTCTTTGGCATGTGTCATGGCTCGATGGACGTAGCGGTGAATAGTTGGGCGAGCGAAGTGGAGAAACACATGGGACGGCCAGTGATGTCGTCGTTTCACGCCATGTGGAGTGTGGGGGCCGTTCTCGGCGCAGCAGGCGGTTACATTGCTACAGTCTTTCAGACCCCAGTGTACGTCCATTTTCTTGTTACGGCCGTGACGATCGGCGGGTTGCTCGGACCCTTCCTTCTGCTCGATTGGCAATCAACCATCCGAACGCATGAAAGTGGTGCAGTGGGATTGGTGTTACCTAACAGTGGCCTTTTTCTTGTGGGGCTCATTGCTCTCGCCTCTGGACTAGGAGAGGGTACAGCTCTCGACTGGAGTGCTGTATATTTGCATGATGTAGTCGGGACCGAAGAATCGGACGCCGCCTTGGGGTACATGGGCTTTTCTGCGGCCATGGTGATGATGAGGCTTAAGGCGGATTCTCTGGTTACGCGATGGGGATCAGCCACTGTTGCACGCATAAGCGGTTTCTCGGCTGTCTTTGGCATTTTGTTGATCGTCCTCGGTGAAACCTTGCCGTTAGTCGTGGCGGGCTTCGTGCTGATGGGGGTCGGCTATGCGGCCGTCCTACCATTGGCTTTCAGTCGGGCAGCAGCCGATCTTGTAGTGCCGGCGGGGAAAGCCATCGCGTCCGTTGCAATCTTCGCATATGGCGCAATGACGTTGGGGCCCTTTGCAATTGGACTCCTCGCCGAGGCAACCACAATGCGTTTATGCTTTTTTATCGTCGGACTATTCGCAGCCTTGGTGGCAGTATTGGCTCCAGTGCTCAAGCAATAGAAGAAATCACCGCCTGCTTTATCGCACCTTGAGAGATTTTAGCGTTTTGTCATGAGAGCGACGAATACTCCGCCTTTTGCTGACCGAGGCCGCGAGTATTCTTCATCGGCAGGCGCGGAACGGAACGGGTTGGAGATCACAGACGCCATTTTTGAAGGCATGGGTGAACCAGGCATGAAATGGATCGAGGTGACCGGCCGAGGCCAGCGGCGGTATCGGACTGACGAAGATGAGTAATCAAAAGTCGATAAAGCGTTAAATTCATATCATCAATAGCTGCGATGAAAACAAACGATTTTACTGAATAGATGCGGGCGAAATAGAAGAACGCTCATCAAGTTGGAGTCAGTGAATGCGCGGCACTGTTAGCCCAACTCGCGTTGACTGTCGGACAAAGCGACTATCCTCTGCGAATTGAATGGAGAGAACTATGTCTGATGCAAAGCTGCAGCGCGTACTTTCGTCTCTTACGGAAGTGTACAGACAGCTAAATTCTCTGCCGTCCAGTCAGGCATCCGACGCCGGCTATGTCAAACTCGATACAAACGAGAATCCATTTGCGTTGCCAAAAGCGGTAATGCAGAGCGCAGTTGCTGCTCTCGAGCGGCAGTATTTATATCCAGAGGATGACAACATCAGTTTGCGGGAAGCCGCCGCTGCATCCTATGATCTTTCCGCGGATCAGGTGATCGCCGGTAACGGTTCGTCCGAACTTCTTTCGCTCATATATAAAGCATTCCTTGGTCCGGGTGACAGTGTCGCGATGCTGTCGCCCGGCTTTGCATACAACCGCAAGCTCGCCCAATTGCAAGGTGCTCGATTACTTGAAATAAAATGGGGCGAGTCTTCCTTGTTGCCGATACACGAATTGCTCTTCGGTCCTGCAAAGCAGGCAAAGTTCATCCTGCTGGCTAATCCGAACAACCCGACAGGAACATTTGTCCCGATTGCTGATATTGAAAGCCTCGTCGCACTATCTGACCAGTTGGTGGTACTCGATGAGGCCTACGTGGACTTCGCTCCCGACAGCGCTCTGCGCCTCGTTAGCCGCTATTCGAATCTTCTGCTCTTAAGAACGTTTTCGAAGAGCTATGCTGCGGCCGGCATTCGCGTCGGCTTCGGCTTCGGTCATCCTGAGGTGATAGGGAGGCTGCGCAATATCCAGAACATGTTCAATATGAATGTGATCGGCCATGCGGTTGGCGTCAGCATCCTGGCCCACCGCGCCACCTATAATGAGAACCACCGCCATATCAGGCATGAGAGAGAGCGGGTGAGGGGGGCGCTGTCGCGACTTGGGTTCTCTGTAACGCCCTCCCATGCAAACTTTTTGCTGGCGCGGGTGCCTGCAGGACGAGACGGCGTTTGGTGGCACGCCTGCTTGAAACGGAAAAAGATACTCGTGGCCGTTCTTCCCGATGAAGGTCTGGAAGATTGCATTCGCGTCAGCATCGGGACGAAACCACAAATGGATGCGTTTCTTGCGGCTGTCGAGGACATTTCGGGAGCTCAGACAATCTCGATGATGGGACGTATAGCCGCTTCAGGCTCGGCTCTTTTGCACGTAGGAAAAGACAGTGGCGACAGGAAAGAGAGCGACGACCGGAAGACTGGTCTCCCACAGCGCTAACTACGCCACGCCCGTGAGGAAGCTGAGTTCATAGCCTGGCGCCTGCATGTGTCTAAAGGCGTGCTCCACAACACAAGGTCGCTGGGACGGAAACATCTGCCGGTAGGTGCACTGAAAAACTGTTGAGCAATAGCCGAGCACGCAGGGATGTGTGCCGTCGGCGGCTTAACGATTTGGCTTCCGCCACCGTTGCAAGGGCAGGCTCACCGTGAATAGCGATGTTCGGCCAAATAAAGCCCCCAGGTCTCATTTCGCTCGAATTGAAGTCCGGGGCTACCAGGGTAAAGTGAGACGTTAAATGAGAAAAATCCTTCCTTCAAAGCTAGCTTTCGGCATATTCGACCATTTGGACGAGGACGGTAACGCCATGGCACGGCAATACGCAGACCGCCTCACGCTAACGGAAGCATGTGATCGTCTCGGCTTTTACGCTTACCACCTAGCGGAGCACCATTTTTCGCCGCATGGGAGAAGCCCATCGCCGAATCTGTTCCTATCGAGCGTCGCGCAGCGCACCCGTCAACTTCGTCTTGGCCCGCTTGTCATGCTGCTTAGCCTTTCTCATCCGCTGCGTGCGTTTGAGGAGATCTGCATGCTTGACCATTTGAGCGGCGGTAGGGCCGAGTTGGGCATAGGGCGCGGCTCTCTTCCGATCGAGCTAGGTTACTTCGGGATCGATCCGGACGCGGTGGCTGGACGCTATTTCGAAGCCAGCGAAATCCTGATGGAGGCGATGAGGGGCGGCAATCTTTCCTACCGCGGCGACCACTTTGAACTAAACAATGTCCCCTTGATCCTGAGGCCTCATCAACGCCCGCACCCGCCGACTTGGATCGCCACCAACCGACCTGAGTCTGCACGCTGGGCCGCTACAAACGGCGCAAATGTCGCATGTGTGGGACCCGCCTCGCTTGTTCGCAGGATTACTGATGCCTTCCGTTCCGAGGAAGGACTCAGTTCTGGCGCGAACTGCAACGCGTCATTTCTCGGACTGCTCCGCATGATTGTCGTCGGGCAATCTGCAGAACATGCATACTCGCTTGCGGCTCCTGCCTTCGAACGATGGCTGAATAACTTCAAATTCCTGTACGACCTCCATGCAATTCCAGTTCCGCCAAATCTGCCTCTGACCTTCGATGCAGCAATCGAAAGTGAATTGTGCGTCGTAGGAACGGCGCCTGTCGTGCGACGGGCTCTGCTTGATCAAGTCGACGAAGCAGGTGCTAACTATCTCCTTTGTCAGGTCGCGTTTGGAGATTTGCCTTTGGATGCTTCGCTGTATACCGCAATGACCATTCAATCGGAACTAATGGATCGAGTTGGCTGAGTGCCATGGTGCCTGACGAAGTCAGGCGTGTGTAAAAGCGACGGCTTCCTGTCGTATCAGGCGCAACTCCAATTCGGCCCCAAAACCAACAATGGGCTGGTCGGCGCTAAGTACATCTGACTCGAAGGTATTTTATCGGGTAGCGTGGCTTCTGGGAAGAGGTAAGATGGTCGAGATCGACGCAATATTGATAACAGACGTAAACGGAATAGGAACGACCGCGGATGATCAACTAGCATTTGTCAGTTTGATTGCTGATCAAGGGGAAACAACCACAGTAGCATTCGGTCCAGAAATGGGCAGCAGAATAGCTGCTTCGTTCATGGCCGCATGCGGACAGCTCCAACATCAAATCGCTACGAGAACGGGGAAGGAGGAAAGAAAGTTCAAGCCCTTTGCTGCAGCCGGATTCAGCGTCAGAGCTGGTCTGGCCGCCGATGGCTCCAATTCGGGAATGTTATCAATTTCAACCGTAGCGGGCGCCGAGGTTCACTTTATAGCAACGGAACGTTCTCTTCGAGAACTCGAAAACCAATTAACGTTATTGCTCGAACAATTGCGGTTACGTTCGCGACCGAATTAATGCGATTGTAGCGGTAACAAAGCTCTTATGACTATCATGGCTAGTGGTATCCGCCTAACATAAGAGTCTGTATGGGATTCCCTTTGGCGAGTGCGTATGCGAGTGTGGCGCATGCGCACAGGAAGAGCCTTCACCGTTTCGCCGACCGATCGCCAACGCCTGAGAGCCCTCATCAGTGATCGCAATGCGCCGCAGAAGCACGTCTGGCGCGCCGAGATCATCCTGCTGAGTGCCGATGGCGTCGGCACCGTCGAGATCATGCGACAGACCGGCAAGTCGAAGACCTGCGTGTGGCGCTGGCAGGAGCGCTTCGCCACGGAAGGCTTCGAGGGTCTCTTGCGCGACAAGACGCGCCCCTCGCGCATTGCGCCGCTCGGGCCGGAGATCGGCGAGCAGGTGGTGGCGCTTTCGCTTGCCGACCCGCCGGGCGAGACGACGCACTGGACTGCCGACATGATGGCGGCCGAGGTGGGCGTCAGCGCCAGCGCGGTGCGCCGCATCTGGAAGGCGCACGGTCTCCAGCCCCACCGCTGGCGGGCCTTCAAGCTCTCCAACGACCCGCAGTTCGTCGCCAAGCTCAAAGACGTTGTCGGCCTCTACGTCGACCCGCCGGCCCATGCCATCGTGCTGTCGGTCGACGAGAAGAGCCAGATCCAGGCGCTCGACCGCACCCAGCCCGGCCTGCCCCTGAAGAAGGGCCGGCTCGGCACCATGACCCACGACTACAAGCGGCATGGCACGACCACGTTGTTTGCCGCCCTCAACGTGCTCGACGGCACCGTCATCGGCAGGAACATGCAGCGTCACAGGCATCAGGAGTTCATCCGTTTTCTCAACGCCATCAACGCCCAAGTGCCGGCCGACAAGGCGATCCACGTCATCCTCGACAACTATGCCGCCCACAAGCATCCCAAGGTGCGCGCCTGGCTCGACCGCCATCAGCGCTTTACCTTCCACTTCACGCCGACGTCCTGCTCGTGGCTCAACGCCGTCGAGGGCTTCTTCGCCAAACTGTCGAAGCGTCGCCTCAAGCGCGGCGTCTTTCATTCGGTCGTTGACCTCCAGGCCGCCATCAACCGCTTCCTTACAGAGCACAACCAACAACCCAAGCCCTTCACCTGGACCGCCGATCCCGACAAAATCATCGCTGCCGTCAAACGGGGGCACCAAGTGTTAGATTCCATCCACTAGCAAGGCCTGGCAGTAATGGATATCGCCCATTTGGGTAAAATTCACGCGGGCAATTCGAACGGCAATCATTTTGGCACGAGCGGCGCTGGCTGGTCGTCCATGTCGAGTGCATATTTTCCCAAACGGCGGATATGCCCGGTGTGGGGACTGAGAGTGGCGGCAAGCTTCGGCGTGAAGCCCGCCTGACCACCTGCCGATAGTTAGGCATGGCGCTTGCTACCGTAATACCAACTTCGCTCGGAATCTGATCGAGCGGGAAGTCTCCTGCGCCGCATCCCAATCGTGCGCTATGCGGATCTGTCAATGAACAGCGCGTCGCGCTGCAGCCGCCACGGCCTTTGCCACCAGCCGCATTGATGACATAGCGTCATGGTGCCTGACTGTCTCATCTTGGTTGATGAGGTGGAACGACCCGCTACCACAGCATCAACGTGCTAACGTGGTTGACCTTGCCCCGTTGAAATAATCCATTTTGAAGTAAGCTCTGGCCCATTGAGAGGACCAGAGAATGAAGCGCAACCGTTTCACAGACGAACAGATCATCGGGATTCTGAAGGAGCACGAGGCGGGCACGCCGGTCTCGGAGCTTTGCCGCAAGCACGGCGTCAGCGATGCGAGCAATCTATAAAATGGAAGGCCAAATTCGGCGGCATGGACGTGTCCGAAGCCAAGCGGCTGAAGACGCTGGAGGACGAGAACGCGAAGCTGAAGCGGCTTCTGGCGGATGCGATGCTCGACAATGCTGCTCTGAAAGACCTTTTGGGAAAGAAGTGGTGACGCCCGCAGCCAAGCGGAGTGCTGTCGCGCATCTGATGAGCCAACATGGGATGAGCGAACGGCGGGCGTGTAAAGCCATCGGCTTTTGCCGAATGACGATCCGTTATGAAACCAGGCGCAGCGACGATCATGGCCTTCGCGAGCGAATGAAGGCGCTGGCACATGAACGCCGCCGCTTCGGCTATCGACGCATTCATGTGCTGCTCAGACGTGAGGGACACCTAGTGAACCACAAAAAGCTCTTCCGGCTCTATCGGGAGGAGAAGCTGACGGTGCGCAAGCGCGGCGGCCGTAAGCGAGCGATTGGCACCCGAGCGCCGATGCTGATCCCGATGACTGCCAATGATCGTTGGGTCGCTGGACTTCGTGTCGGATCAACTCACCGATGGACGCAGGTTCCGGATTCTGACGGTCGTCGACGATTGCACCAGAGAATGCTTGGGCCTCATCGCCGATACTTCGCTGTCCGGCCTGCGGGTTGCCCGTGAGCTGGACCGGATCATCCAGGCACGCGGCAAGCCCAGGATGATCGTCAGCGACAACGGCAGCGAATTCACCAGCAACGCGATCCTGCAATGGACGGACCGGGGCAAGGTGGATTGGCACTACATCGCGCCTGGCAAGCCGATCCAGAACGCCTTCATCGAAAGCTTCAATGGGCGGCTGCGAGACGAGTTCTTGAATGTGGCTAGTCGCACTGTTAGCGCGACGGCCTTTCAAGGTCGTTGCGATCGCGCTCGCCAACAAAATGGCGCGGATCATCTGGGCGCTCCTGACCAAGGGCGGAACATATCGCGGTCTCGAGAGCAGTGCGGCCAGCTCATAAGCTGACAACGAACATCACGAACTGCGCGGCACGGTAGCCGCCAGTGGCAAGGTGCACAAACAAGCGATGATTCCACAACGGGACGAAATCCCGAGGCGAGAGAGGCCAGCGCGCCATTGCGCTTCGAGCGCGTTTGGTTGATCAGTCACTCGTTTCGCGGACTTCATCGAGGCCAGCGGTCCACAGAACCGCGCTGATAGGCCGGACATATGACCGCACCGTTCCCGCGGGATGAATCGCTGAAAAATGCCCTTGCCAAGCGGGTCGTTCCACATATGTCGCGCTGCAGACCGCAGCGCCCAAGCGCAAACGTCGGTCGGGAGTAGATTGAAATATTGCAAATCTCTCACTGCTGCCGTAAGCCGTCTGGAGGAGGGGCCTGTAGCTCAATGGTTAGAGCCGTCGGCTCATAACCGATTGGTTGCAGGTTCGAGTCCTGCCGGGCCCACCAAATTTTTTTGTGTCGCCTCATACCGCGGCACTCGAGCATCTGCGTCGCCCCGCGATAGACGACCGGGGCTGCCTGGAAAGCAGCATATGCTCCGTCACACCGAAACCTCCCAGAGATAGCCACGGAGCCCGAGGTCTGCCGCCTGGCAAGTCCAAAGGGCAACTAAAATGCATCCCTGATCGGAAACATGTCTTCGCCGTAGTGGTGAAGTCGTGTGTGATGCCGCCGGCATAACCACCGTACCTTCAAAGGCTCGTCATATTGGTCGTGATGGGCATCGACTGCTTCGATCCCGCAGACTTCGCACGTTTGCTTCTCCAGTTCGCCTGCATTCACTGCGCGCTGCACAGCGAGATGAGCATCATACTTCCCTGGATTGGCACGGCGCCAATTCGCTTGGCGGGTATCGGTTTTCAGCATTGCTGCGCTGCCCTTCGTTGGCCTTTGCTCCGGCCTGACGAACACTTCTATCACAGTTTCGCTTCTTTTTGGGCGCGACAGCGGACTGTGCCTCGTTGACCTCAACGGCAATTGGCTACCATCCGAGTCGGCCCATCAAGCCCGCCGCTCGCTCCGGAATGGTGAATGCACAAATTCATGGCTTGACCCTTGTGGGCGGCTCGTCAGAAACGCGAGCACTGACCTCCATTACGCCCCAGAAAGGGAAAGAACCATTAGTGTTTTCGCACGCTCGAAATTCATGGCCAAAGCCTTTCGCAAGGCTCTGGCCGAACAAAATGTCGAACTAACGGAAGCTACCCACTTGCCGAACCCGTCCAAAAGCAGGAAGTGGCGGAAGACGGTTCTTAGCACAGTTGGCGTCGAGCGCTTGTCAATCGGCGTGCAAAATTGGCTCTGACGCAGTTTTGGTGGTGACGGATTTTATCCCGCGCCAATGACGCGGGCTTGGAGGAGGTCAATCTTTCCGCGACCATACATCTGACGCTTCACGAGCTTGAGCTTGGTGATTTGCCCCTCCGTCTGGCCGTTCGACCACGGCGAAGTTAGCGCGGCGCTGACGGCTGCACGGTCTTTGACGATGCCGTTGGCGAAGGAGGCTACTAAACCCGTTCGGGTTTTCTCCAACCATGGATCGAGATCAGCGAGGGATTTCTTGCGGATCATCGCCTGGAAGGCGGCGATGGCTTCCCGCGCCTCGACGAGCAACGGTACACCGCTCTCTATCGCCGCGACCGTCACGGTCTCAGATTTGGAGAGGTCGTCGCGACCGATGGTCATAAGACGCGCAATGGTCCTGGCCGAGGGCGCTCGGCTCAAGGCACCGTCATCGACCTTTTCTGCTTTTCGACGGCGTGTGGCCCACTCGGTGACAACTCGAAGGCAGCCACGGAACCCTTGGCTCTTGAGTTGCCGCCATAGCTCCGTTCCATTCCGGTGTCCGGCCGACCACTGAGCGTCAAGCCATGGCAGATAGAGTTCGAGCGAGTTCTCGCGGACGCGGAAGACATCCGAACGTTGACCACGCAGCACGCGTCGGACCAGGCCGCGACTGTATCCGGTCCGGCGCATAATCTCCTTGATTGCGGCTCCCGACTTGGCCAGGTCGAGAATGGCGGCGTTGGTGTCTTCGCGGCGAAGATATCCCTCGTACTGGATGCGCTCGGCGGCAGTCAGCAGCTCGGGATTGATCGTGGCGGCTCCGATCGCGGTTCGGATCTGGCGCATGGATTTGCGCACCGCATCGACGAATGCCCGGCTGGCATTCTCCATCAAGTGCCAGCGGTCAGCGACCTGGGTCGCCTGTGGCAATGCCTTGGCTGCAGCCGTCGCGTAACCACCGCCGCGGTCGCGGGCGACGATGCTGATCTGAGGTTGGTCCGAGAGCCAAGCCTGGGCCGTCGACGGCTCCCGATCTGGCAGGAGAGCAATGGTTTTGCGCCGTTCCAGATCGCAAATGATGGTCCCATAGCGTTGGTTACGTCGCCACGCCCAATCATCGATCCCGATCACGATCGGCGGGACAAAGCGCGGACTGCCGCGCCGCCGCACGACGCGCAGCAGCGTATCATTGCTTACCGGCAACATCAGCCGCTTGGCAAAGGCGGCCGCTGGCCTGCCACCCAGTGCAAGCCCGAGATGATGGACGATGTGGTCGAGCCTCGCAGTTCGCCGCGCTGAAGGCGCGAGAACGTCCCCGTCGAAGCGCTCGGCGAAGATTCGCCGGCCGCACAACACTGCGTCGCAGTGGAACCGTCGCGCTTCAATGACAAGCCGAACGGGCTTTCCCACCAAGGGCAGGTCAGCCAAGCGTCGTTGATATCGACTGTGGATTCGCTCCGACCTTGTTCCGCAGATCGGGCAAAGGCTTGTTCTACTCGCCGGCCGAACCGCGATCAACATAACCTCGTCATCAACGGCTGTATTGTCGACTACAAAGCCGCGAGGAGCGTCGACGGTCGCAGCGAATAACCCATGGTGCTGATTCCTTATGTGAAACCAACATCAGCCAGCACTTGATTTCATCAAAAGTGAGTCAGAGCCAAATTTGCATGCCGAAACACATCTCAACGTTGCAAAAGAGCTCTGTGACTCACATGCATTAGATGGACGCGAGCATCGGTTTAAATGCGTCGCAACAGCGCTTCTGTCTGCAGCCGACCTTTGGATCTCAGTGTCCGCACCAAGCCAGCGTTTGCAAGCTAGCGGAATACCCGAAAAGCGATTATATCTCGTTCAGGAGGTACCTTGAGCATGTCGAAGAAGGGGCAGCACGTCGTTCCAAGCGCGGATGGTTGGAGCGTTAAGAAGGCGGGTTCTGCGCGAGCTACAAGCACTCACCAAACCCAGGCTGAAGCGATTGCCGCCGCCACTAAGATTGCGCAGAAGACTGAACTCTATATTCATGGTCGAGATGGGCGTATTCGCGAGCGCAACTCGTATGGCAACGATCCGATTCCGCCCAAAGGATGAGTGAGCCGCCTTCGTTTGAGCGGTCTGTCTTCATCAACTGTCCTTTCGATGAAGACTTCGCCCCGTTGCTGCAAGCTATTGCATTCTGCGTCACGGACCTAGTGGTGAAAACCTGACGGTTGATACCCGTCGTGGAAGACCGCTCTGGGTAGGATTTTCCGTTCGCGTTCGCCATTAGAACGAGCAACCAGCGTACTATGCTGACTTCGATGACTGCGAGGAAACGGCCTGTCGATGGTATGGGGTGCCTGCTACATTGGTCCCGTGCCGACCTGGGGAGTGCTGGGGCGGGTTATGCAAAGAGATGCTGTTTCGGACCGAGGTTCAATCATGATCGACAACCGCCTCACCGTCCTGAATCTATACGAGCTGAAGAAGACGCCGGAAGACTTCGAGATTGCGGTAGGCGCGCTGGCAAGGCGGGTCGAAGCCGAAGGTCATCCGGGAGTCCTGTCCTACAGGTTCTTCGTGAACGCATCGGAGAGGACAGCGCGCGGCGTCATCGACTACAAAAATCCTGACGCTTGGATCGGGCACCACGACATCGCCATGAGCTGGCCCGAAATGACCGCGTTGCATGCGGCGGCGACATTGGCGGAAGTCATCTTTCTCGGCCCGCTGACAACCGAAATCCAGGCCTGGATTGAAAGCTCGGCGCTGACCGCACGAGTTCGTAACGGGAACATATTTGCAGGCGGATTCCAGAGGCTGAGTGACTGGTCGAACGAATGACTGGATGGGTCACGACTTCCCCTTCGGACTCTGCCGCAGTTCCTTGACGAGCCGATCCTGCAGCGTCTGGTTGGCGCGCTCGACGCGCCCCTTGGCCTGCGGGGTGTTGGCGCAGATGATGTCATGTTCAGCTCATAAAGCGCCGTGCTGCGGAAAACGCCATGCTTGTCGCTGTAAAACGCAATCGGCTTGCCCCATTGCTGCAAATAGGCCTTCGTCGCATGCAGATAGTCGAAGGTGTTCTCTGAAGTCGCAAAGCGCAAATGCAACAGCTTGCCGGTGGCATCGTCAATGTAGACGAGTAGGGCGCATTTGGGACCGCGGCTCTCGAACCACCAATGATGCGAGCCATCGATCTGGACCAGTTCGCCGAAACAATCGCGTCGGCCGCGCGGTTGGAAAACCCGCTTCTTGCGTTCGCGGCGCGACACCCAGATGCCGGCTTCCATCATCCATTGGCGCAGCGTCTCCTTGCTGACGGCTATCCGGTGGCGTTCGATCAACTTCTCGGCCGCCAAGGTCGGACCGAAATCGACATAATGCTCACGCACTAGGTCGAGCACCAGGTTGCGGAAATCCTCGCTGTGACGTCGGTTGCTCGGACGGCCGCGCTTCTTCGAGACCAGTCCGTCGGCGCCGGCCAGGTCATAGGCCTGCAATAGCCGGTGGACCTGACTGCGGCTAAGACGAAGCAACTCGGCCGCCTCGACGACACTCAGGCTGCCACCGCGAATCCGCTGAATGAGTTCAAGGCGATGCAATTCTTTCTGCGACATGACGATCAAACAAGACATGACGACTCCGAACGCTGTTGGGCTCAGCCACACTTCACGTCGCCAGTCTTCCTTCCAAACGCTGACGTTTGACCAGCATCCCAAGAGGCGACGACTGTCGCATCTCTAACTGGCCTATATGTCGCATCTCTAAACTGCCGTGTGAATTCATGCCGAACTGCGACTTGCGCGTGTGACGCTACCCGACACGTCGTATTTGCGCGAGCAGTTTCTTGCGGAAGACTTCCGCGGGCGTTCGGTAGCCTAAGCATTTCCGCGGTGTCGAGTTGAGCCGGTCGCAGATGTCCCTGAGCTCGCCGTCGCTGATCGACAGGGGATCGACCTCTCTCGAAAGCCATTTGCGAACCCGGCCATTGGTGTTCTCGACCGTGCCTTTCTGCCAGGGCGACTGCGGGTCACAGAACCATGTCTGCGTTCCGATGCCAGCCTGCAGATAGGGCCATTCGCTGAACTCAGTGCCACGGTCGAAGGTGATCGAGCGTCGAGCAGCGTGGGGCAGGGGTTGGAGCACCTCAATCAGCCCGTCCATGATCGGCTTGGATTGCCGGTCGTTGTTGCGCAGGAAGACAGCAAAGCGGCTGACCCGCTCCACCAGTGACGTCACGTTGGCCTTGCCGAACTTCTTGCGAAACTGAATGAGATCGCACTCCCAATGCCCGAACTGTTTGCGTTCGGCGACAGTATCAGGACGGTGAAGAATGTTGAGTTCCGGGCTGAAGCGGCGACCGTGACGCCGTCGGGCATGCCGCGGTCTGCGTCTCGCACGACGCTCCGGCAGGTGCCGCCACAGCTTGATGGCCTGGCCGTCTGCGGAATAGGCGAACTTGTAGATCGTCTCATAACTGACGCAAATCGGATGGCGCTCCAGCCGCATGCGGCCGGCGATCTGCTGTGGCGACCAGCCATGCATGATGCGCTCGACCACCGATTGGCGCACATGGACGAAGCGGGCGAGCTTGCGCAGCTTGGCTCTGCGTTCACGTGCCATCTCGTTGGCGGTCACGCAATAGTAGCCGCTGAGATCCGGCATCTGCGCATCCTCAAACGCATTGCGCTTGAGCTCGCGGAAAATCGTCGAACGATGCCGTCCGAGCTTCTCGGCGATGACCGTGGCGCTGAGGCCGGCCGCTCGCCAGCGAGCGATCCTGCGACGTTCATCCATATCGATCTGGGAGTAGGTGCGTCTCATGAGCATTCCTTGCGAGTGATAACCCATTGGTATCTATCGCAAGTCGCACTTCATCCTTGAACCCACCCCCGCTACATATCATGTCACAGCTATTTAAAGATGAGACAAAGTAGTCAACTTAGAAATGCGACACCATCTTATTCCTTAGTACTGCGTTTGCAAGTTGCTATATTTACCAAGTACGAAGGCGCAAGCCGCCGACCGGGTGGAGCTGGTCAGGGTTGCATAGCCCGGTCGGCGGCGGATGGCTCCAGCTGCAAGATAAACTTTAGCTTGGACATCCCGATCACTCCGCCGCTTTCAGCTGCGCAAGGGCTTGCTGGCGTCGGGCGATGACCACCGGATCCTTGGTAAAATCCGTCTTGCGGCCAGGCTTCGTGCCGCGCTTTTGGTAGCCGTTGCTCTGGCTGCCGTCGCGAATGCCGAACATATGGTCCGTCTGGCCGGTGCGGCGCGGCCCGCCGTTGCTGCGCTGTTGCTGTCGTCCGGCCTGCATCTCGGCCACGATCGAAAGCATGTCGTCAAGGCGCTTGTTCTCAACCACCTCGCAGCGGTGCACCGAGCGCAGCGTGTCGAACGTCCTGTAGGGCAGGGTGGCTTCCCCGTCTGTGATCTCGAGGCGTCCGTCGGGATAGTCGCAAACGATGACCTTCTTACCGGCCAGCGCCGCTGCACGATCTGTCGGATCGAGAATGAACATCACCTTGTCATAGCGCAGCGTCAGCGACTGCGACAGCTTGCGGATCTCCTTGCGGCACATCGCGCCATCGAGGTTCTCATGCGCGGCAAACGGCCGATGCATGTCCTTCGGATTGCGCGGCGCCTTGCCAAAGCGACGATTGAAGTCGGCCATGAACTCCGGCGCATAGGCATTGGCCGCCGCGATCGTGTCGATGCCGCGCAGCCGCAGTTCCTTGACGAGACGATCCTGCAGCGTCTGGTTGGCGCGCTCGACCCGCCCCTTGGCCTGCGGGGTATTGGCGCAGATGATGTCGATGTTGAGCTCATAAAGGGCCCGCCCGAACTGCGTCAGGCCGCTGGTCCGGTCCTTCTTGGAAGCATGGGTGGTGCGGAAAATGCCATGCTTGTCGCTGTAGAAGGCAATCGGCTTGCCCCATTGCTGCAAGTAGGCCTTCGTTGCGTGCAGATAGTCGAAGGTGTTCTCCGATCCGGCGAACCGCAGATGCAAGAGCTTGCCGGTGGCATCGTCGATATAGACGAGCAGGGCGCATTTGGGGCCGCGGTTCTCGAACCACCAATGAAGCGAGCCGTCGATCTGAACGAGTTCGCCGAAACAATCGCGCCGGCCGCGCGGCTGGAAGACCCGCTTCTTGCGCTCGCGTCGCGACACCCAGAGGCCGGCTTCCATCATCCACTGACGCAGCGTCTCCTTGCTGACGGCAATCCGGTGGCGTTCGAGCAGCTTCTCGGCCGCCAGGGTTGGTCCGAAATCCGCATAATGCTCACGCACCAGGTCGAGCACCAGGTTGCGGAAATCCTCGCTGTGACGCCGGTTGCTCGGCCGGCCGCGCTTCTTCGAGACAAGACCGTCGGCGCCGGCCAGGTCATAGGCTTGCAGCAGCCGGTGGACCTGACTGCGGCTGAGGCCGAGCAGTTCGGCCGCCTGGACGACGCTCAGGCTGCGGCCGCGAATCCGCTGGATGAGTTCAAGACGATGCAATTCCTTCTGCGACATGGTGATCAAACAAGACATGACGACTCCGAACGCTCATGGTCTCAACCACGCTTCACGTCGCCAGTCTTCCTTCCAAACGTTGACGTTTGACCAGCCTCCCAAGAGGCGACGACTGTCGCATCTCTAACTGGCTCATATGTCGCATCTCTAAAATGCCGCTACATATCAAGATCGCATAATCTATCTTATGGAACAGCAGAGCGGTTTTGTTCCTGTTGCTTTTTGCACTTAAACCGCCGTCATGCAGGTGTGGCACATTTCGTTTAAATGCGTGCATCGCGCACCGAATGCGCGTTAGCCCATTAGGCTCCTGATCGTCGCGATCGGCAGGAACATCCGAAGCGGCATTGACGGCAAAGGTTGAAAGCCATATTCGCTGTAAAGCGCGACACGCCGGCTCGTCTTTTCTTCGTCACCGCAAACAAGGACATCGAGAAGAACGACGGCGATCCCAATCTGGTCAGCAATTCCGGCGATCCTTTGCAGGCAATCGGTAAGCAGATCGCCGCCGTAACCGCCACCCCTATATCGCAGATCGCGACCGATCATGGAGATATAGGCGGCCGGTATCGAGCCGTGTCCCGGCCGGGTGCGGGAAAAGCGTTCCGGCAGATCAGCATAGCTGATCGAGTGGCTGTTGATGGCGTAGAACCCTATAACCGTTGTGCCATCGTCTTCGGTCATCACATAGACACGAAGGTTGTCTGCTTTCGATAGCTTGTTCGCCGTCTTCTTGAAGAAGTTGTCGACCTGGATGATTCCACAAAAAAAAGCCGCCCGATCATACCGGTTGGGATCGAGCGGCTCGACTATGCGTTTTGCGGCGCCGGTATTTGCCATTACTTAGAGACTACGGTCTCGCTATAACGCTTGAACGCGTCTCTCAGCCGATCGGTCGGTTTGGACGGATTATCCAAAGCGTCGAAAAACGCCTGGTAGTCCGTTGTCTGCAACAAGGTCGCCTCATGCGCCGCGATCGTGGCAATGGCAGACTGGTAGGCAGCGTTGATCGTGAACGCAGAATCGTCGAGGCCGGAAAGTGCCGCGGCACGCTGGATCGTCCTCTTCACGCGCTCCTTCGTACGGAAGTTCATTCGAACGGTGTTCGGCTCATCGATGTCAATCGTGACGTCCTTGATTGCTCGCATGACCGGCTCCTTCATGTCGTTTAAGCCAAATGTACGTTAGACGAACGTACATTTCAAGGCCGAACAAATTTTTTGCTGGCCGGTATCGACTGGACTCGGGTCAAGCGAAACGTCGTAAAGCGGCCAACGAAAGCGGGCTGATCCTATTGGATTTGCTTGAAGATTCAGGATCATGTGCTAGGGTCTGCTATGCCGCTTCGACCCGACTCTTTACCTCAGGATGCCGCGCAATTGAGCCGGATCATTCTCTCGCTCGATGCAGAGAATGCCGACCTCAAGGCGCGCGTTGCCTTCCTGGAGCAGCAGCTCTTTGGGCCGAAATCGAAGAAGATGACGGCGATCGACCCGACGCAGGCGACGCTTGACCTTGGCGATCTCAGCGACATTCCCGAGGCGGCCAATGACGATGTTGCACCCGTGGCTGAAGGGCCAAAACAGGAGCGACGGTCACCGTCGCGCAACATCGGCCGTTTACCCAGGCACCTCCCACGGTATGAAGAGCTTATCGAGCCGGAGAGCAAGATTTGCCCGTGCTGCTCGTTCGAGCTTCATTGCGTCGGCACGGACGTCAGTGAGGCACTCGACATCGTGCCGGCGGTTGTCCGGGTAAAGCAGACGATCCGGCCGCGCTATGCATGCCGGGCCTGCGAAAGCGTCATTGTGCAAGCGCCCGCGTCGGCGCGCGTGATGGACGAGAGCAATGTCGCCCCCATGCGGCTTGCGTTCTGCCTTGCTCACGCGCGACGCAAGTTCGTCGATGTCGTCAAGCTGACCAGCTCTTCGGAGGCGGGCCGATGACGCCGCCACCGAGGAAGGCCGCAGGCGCGCTGCGCATGAGTGTCGTGTTGGCAGGCCCGGCCATGGTCGACCCTGATGCCGCATGCTCCGCGGTAACCATTCGTCAAGCCTGTTGATCGGATGGCCGGCGATGCGCGTGAGGATATCTCGAAGATGGACCTCCGGATCGAGACGGTTGAACTTGGCGGATTCGCCAACGACAAGATTAATGAAAACCTTGAAGCGGCGCACCGTCTCGTCATCGCTGGATTTAAGCGTAAGCTGTGAAATCTACATATGTCCAAGCTTTCGTTCGGGCTCAACATTCGTCAATCACGCCGTGCATCTGGAAGATGCGGCCGAAACACCGCATTCTGCATAGCATTTCGCGCAAATTAAAGGCGTGGCGCGTAGCTGGCAGCGATCGCCGCCGGCGATAACGTTCTACTTACCACGACGCTTGCGGCGCTCGCCGAGGCCTATCTCCTTGGCCAAACGCGAGCGGGCTTCCGCATAAGCGGGCGCGACCATCGGGTAGGTCCGCGGGTAGGTCCCACTTTTCGCGATAATCTTCCGGCGACAGATTGTGGTGGGTCATCAAGTGGCGCTTCAGCGACTTGAAGGCGCCGCCGCATTCGAGGCAGGTGATCTGATCGTTTTGCACAGACTTGCGGATCGAGACCGCTGGCTTCGGCTTCTCAATGGGAGCAATCACCGGCGCGGGAGCAGTGGCATTGTTGAGCGCTGAATGAACGTCAGCGATAAGCGTCGGAAGCTCGGCACCCGGAACCACGTGGGTGCTGACATAGGCGGCTACGATTTCTGCCGTCAGTTCTGCCAAGAGTTCGTTGCTCGCACCGAGCGTGGTTTCTGTCATCTTCTTCTCCTATCGGATCTTAGCAACATATCCCAAAACGACGTTTCAGGAGGAAACATGCGAGAAAATGCCGCTGAACTCACTTGCCTCTTGAAACTGGACGGTCATTGCACAGGAGCCAGGCTCCGCCGCAACATCAAGGCTCAAGTCGTGATGGGAAGTCGCCGCCAAGGCGCCGAGCTGGCTGACGGCTCAAAGCAACAGGGAAGAATCACAACCCAAGCTGGAATTTCGTCAAAGTATTTATCTGCGACGACACTTTTCATTTAGTGAATTAACACCGATCGAGGATATGTCAAAACATAATTTTAATCCGCAGCTACCAAGTCTATTAAAAAACCATTAATTCTGCCGTAGGCTCAGGTTTGTTTGAATCGGTCGGCGTGCTATGGCTAGATACATGGAGGAAGGTCCTGAACTGTGTCATTGAGGTGGGATTGAAGAGCTATCAGCGATTGCTGAAACGCGAGACTCCGTTCGGCCCCCAAGAGATTCCTAAGACTTTCGCGCGGATGCGACATCGTCAATTGAGGTTAAACCGATCAAGCATCTTCTTGAGTTGCAAGTTTTGGGTAAGGATCCGTTCAGCGAGCAGCCTTTTGAGGCGCTTGTTTTCTGCTTCGAGAGTGGCCAATTCATCGCGAGAAATCGGGCGTTCTACATTCTCACGCCCGTCCAATGACAACCGCTCGGGTAGCTTTCGCGAAATGCGCTGTTTGGAGTTTGTTCGGGTGTGGGAGACCGGTGGCGTCTCCTGCAACTTGTCAGTAGCGTCGACTGCGGAATGACTTGAATTATGCAGCCCCGAGAACGCGTTTTCCGAACCTTGGGCCGGTGTCACGGCTTCTGGCCCAAGCCCGATATTCTCTTTGTCTGCAATGAGAAACTCTGCATTCGGGCTGGCCGGCGGACCGTAGGCTACGTTAGGGGATACTGGCTCTTCCGTTAAGTTGAACAAATGCGGAGCCATCTCTTCCACTTCGCGGGTCAAAGCCTTAAGGTCCGTGTTTCCCCAGACTGAATTCGTTCGTTCCTTTGATCGCCGCCGTACTTGCTTGAATTCGACAATAAACCTCCGTGGTGGTGTTTTCATATGTATCTCGCAAGCAATCCACGACTCATCAGCGCCAAAACGCGCCACGACATTCCTTTACCATTCGGCCAAATACCGCCATTTCGGACTCGACGCAAGTGGCCGTAAGGCTAGGCACGCCGTCCCTTTCGGAAGCCGGCAGGGCGCCTTACCACAGCCTTGAGAGGCTACTCTTGAGCTAATCCAGCCCAAGTCTCTTGCGCAGTTCGGCGTTTTCCGCACGCAGTTTGTCCGACAAAAGGTTGCGAAGCCTCAAGTTTTCCTTTTCGAGTTGAATGAGATCGGCAAGGTCATCGCCGGCCACCACAGACGCCTCAGGTTTTCGATCGGCAGGCTTAGCAGATTTCTTCCACACGTAGTAGGTCTGCTCCGATATGCCGGCGCTCTTGATCGCGTCCTTTAGGGTGCTATTGCCTTGAGCCACTTCGGCCTCGATCAGATTGAGCTTGTCAGCTCTTTCTGTCTCGCTATATCTCTTAGGCTTAGCAGTCGTCTTTGATTCCGCAACTTGTCCGGCAGCCGTTCTTTGACGCCGCGACGAACTCTTCCTTTTGCCAGCTGGTGCTTTCGTTTCGGCAACCGCCTCAGCCGCGGCCACTGGTCCTGTGTTACTCTCGTCAGCCACTGTGATTTCCTCCCCTAGCTCACTTGTATGATTTGAACTTAACGAGCTACAGAGTCAATGCAAGCGTCCCATGGCGATGTCACTTACGGTTGATTTCATTCCGAGAGCGTAGCCGCGTTCGACTCAGAAATGGGCGAATTCATGCTTACCAGTCGTGTTCGCCGAGAGACTTGAGCAGCTTCACGATTCGACAGCGCACATTGGGATTGCCGACACGGGAGAACGCCCGGATGAGCTCGACCCCTTCGTCGCTTGCAGCGAACTCAATCACTTCGGGCGGGATATAGGCCTGATTAGGGGCGCCCTGCCCTATCGACTGAGTGTCGTCAGGCATGTCCTACAAAAAAATAAGAAGGGTGCACTTCCAGTGCATCAGATATCTGCTGAAGTCGGCCCGCACCCACGCGGTTCGAGCCCTTTTCATATTTTTGCACCTGCTGAAACGTCACCCCGATAGCTTCTCCGAGGGCCGCTTGGGGCATATTCTGCCATCGTCGCCTCTGGCGAATTCGACGGCCGACGTAAATATCCACAGCGTTCGCTTTGGCTCTTTTCTTCTCAGGGGCAATACTCAACACACTTACTCCTGGTGAAGGATCGTTTCACCTAATGATTTACTGGGATCTGCTATATCGAATATGGCCTTTGTCGAGGGCACCCGTTTGATACAGCTCAACTCCAAAGTGAGCAACTCAATTGAGGCATCTCCGTGTCCGCAGTCTCGGGTTCTTTTCTTAGAATCAGGAGGCAATGGAAGAGCACTGAGTCACGATCTTCAGAGCCGAGTATCGAAGACGGCTGGGAACGGGCTGTCGGCGGAGGCTGCTGCGAGGCGGTTGGATTGGCGTTCCGACCGCAATTGGCTGGATTGGGAGCGTCCGGAAGGGCAACTTGCGAGTGACTTGTAGCATGGCGGACAGTAGAACCTCGCCTTAATGCCCATGCGCGGTTTGATCGAGGTATCGAAGGATATCACGCTGAATGAGATGGTCTCCCGGCTGCTAAAGCTGAAGAGCTAATGCTGCGCATAGGCCGAAAATGGTTGGAGCGTGGCATGCGGGGCGTACGCTCGGGCCGTGCGAGCCCTTCTGGTCGGCCGCAACCCGCAGCCAAACTGCTCGACCCTGAGCCGACCGTGCAGTTGCGGGCTCAAGGGTGGCGAGTTGCGCCGTCGGCTTTAGAGGCATGTAGGCAATTGAGATGATGATAGAGCATGCGCCGAAGTTTCGGATTGAAATTCAACGCGAGACGCCTCCTGTAGAAATATCTCGCGCATCCAGAGACTGGCCGGATCACTGCTGTGAGGCGCGGGCCACTGGACAGCCTCGGTGAACGCGGGAAAAATGGGTTGCGGAAGTTCGGTGATCCGCAGGGGAATGGCTTTTGCGAAGTGCATCGCCAGTCGTAACGGGAGGGTCGCTATGCGGTCAGTGCCCGACAAAAAAGGCGGGATCATGGTAAAACCCGGCACGGCGACTTCGACCCGTCTTCGCAGTCCGTGCTCGCGCAATAGCCATTCCTCCACGGAAGGCCGCTGCTTCCCGAATTGGGCCGCAACATGCCCCATTGATACATAGTTGTCGATGGAGAGCTGCGGCGGTAGCTTCTGGTTCGTTGGGCAACTCACGCACACGAATCTCTCATCGAACAGCTTCGCTCTGGGATGCGTGTGCGACATGAACATTTCTGGTAGGATCAGGAAATCGACATCACCACGCCGGAGAAGCTCATCTGGCTCATCGGAAAACGGCAGCAACTCGAAACTGACGGCGGGCGCTTCCCGCGCCACTCTCACCACAACCCTTTCGAAAAACATTAGCGTCATGAAGTCGGAAAG
The DNA here is from genome assembly GCF_000265205.3 of Sinorhizobium fredii USDA 257. Lineage (NCBI taxonomy): Bacteria > Pseudomonadati > Pseudomonadota > Alphaproteobacteria > Hyphomicrobiales > Rhizobiaceae > Ensifer > Ensifer fredii. The sequence continues at coordinate 83,916 of NT_187151.1, read as the reverse complement.
AATGATCCTGAAACTGCGATCTGACTGCGCTGGGTTGAACGGATCCCATGAAATGATGGAGAGATGGATGTGCAGCAGGGCTTCGCGGACTGCGGGTGCGAGCGCTTCTGCTCGCGGAGTTGGTACAAGTTCGCGACCATTCATGGTAAATAGCTCGTCGCGGAAATAGGTCCGAAGCCGGGTGATGGCTGCGCTCATCGCCGGCTGGCTCAGGTTGATGCTGCGTGCAGCGGCCGTGAGTTTGCGTTCGGTCATCAGTGCGTCGAGCGCAACGAGGAGATTGAGATCAAGGCCCTTAAAACGCATGTTCTGGCGAATCCACAGTGCGGATGGTTGTCATCCGAACGATCAATTATGCAAATCGTTAGAAAGCGCTTAATTAATCTGAAGTCAAGTGCATTCACGGCTCATGCCGTCGCCCGCCCTCTTACATGCGCCTCCTGAAGATCAGGCTTTGTGGCAAGACGGCCGACCGCTCCTGCCATTTCGTCTTTTCGACCGTAGGGTCGAGCCGGAGCGAAACCGTCAACGCCCACCGCAACAGCCTTGCCACTAACAATGCAGGGGCTTCGGCGCCGCCTTTTCGCCGTTCCTCGCGGGCCCGCCGCCAGACGGGACGGCAAGCAGCGCTTCAAGCGCAAAGCTGATCTGTCGGTAAAAAAAGCCGGAATGGAGCCGCGTGCAAGCGGCTGGGGCTGCGAGAAACCGCTCAAAGAAAAAGAAGCCGGACGGGTCGCAGACGCCGGGCGAGCTGCCCGTCGAGAAAGGTCGTCTCGAAATGCGCGCGCGAAGAAAGGCGGATTTTTCGGCCTACCTCGTCGCGAGGTATGCGTTGCGCAGGAGAACGATCGTGCCGGGCCCACGGAGGAGAACACGCATCTACGATTGGGTCGACGCAGAGGGCGGTATCCATCGCATGTCGTCAGACTCGTCCGCGGCCGCCGGTGCAACGCTTGCCGATGGTGCCACCACGTCCTCTCTCCAGATACCGTAATGCGTGCGAAGGTGCCGGACTGCGCAAAGGACACGCTATCCCTATAGGCCCGTACGCCTCGAATCTGGCATTTCATTTCTCGATTCGTCTGCGACGCGGATGATATCGTCCTCGCCCAGGTAGGCACCAGTTTGAATCTCGACCAACTCCAGCATGATCTTGCCAGGGTTCCCCAAGCGATGTATCGCCCCCTCGGGGATGTAGATTGACTGGTTCTCGTGCAGGATCGTTACTCGATCCTCGATTGTCACTTCTGCGGTGCCCTTCACGCAGATCCAGTGCTCTGATCGATGAAAATGCTTGTGGAGAGAAAGCATCTTCCCAGGGCGTACGAACAACCGCCTTACTTGGAAGCGATCGCCGTTAAGCATAGTGGTGTAGCCGCCCCATGGCCGTATCAAAGTTGGGTGCAATTCCGTAAGACGTGCCGTATTTTCGTCCGCGGCGAGGCGCTTCACCAAGTTTCCGATCTCATGGGCCTCCTCCAGTCGCCCGACGAAGACTGCGTCCTCGCTAGCGATGACTGCAACTCCATCCATCCCCTGTACAGCGAGATGCGCGGTATGCGACAACACAAGCGAATTCTTCGTGTTGCAGGCCGTAACATTGCCCTTGAGCACGTTACCATCAGCATTCTGCTCCTCATTCTTCCACACAGCATCCCAACTACCGAGATCCGACCAAGCAAAATCCGAGCAGACCACGGCGGCGTTTTGCGGTTTTTCTCCATCAGTGCATAGTCGATCGAGATGGATGGCGCTTGGCTGAAACTCTCCGGGGCAAGTCGTATAAAATCGGCGTCGACCGTTGAGCCCCTGACCGCGGCGTGCACCGCCGACAACACGTCGGGTGCATGCTCCTCAAGTTCGGCGATAATGCTGGCCGCCTGGAAAAGGAACATCCCAGAGTTCCAATAGTAATTGCCGGTCTCCAAAAGAGCCGCCGCCTTTTCGAGACTTGGTTTCTCGACAAAACATTGAACCGCATGGACGTCCTTGCCAAGGTAAGTGCCACGTTCGATGTATCCGTATCCCGTTGCTGGCCAAGTGGGTTGAATACCGAACGTCACGAGCTTGCCCTCCGCTGCGGCGATGCAGGCGGAGCGCACGCATTTCTTGTAAGTATCGTCTACCGTAATCGCGTGGTCCGACGGCAGCACAAGCAATAGCGCGTCCTCACCAAACCGATCAGCCACGATCCGGGCGGCGACGGCTACTGCGGCTGCCGTGTTGCGCGGCACCGGCTCAAGTACTATGCTGGAAAGCGTGACCCCAAGCTCGCGCGCCTGTTCGGCAACCAGGAAGCGAAATTCATCATTGGTGATGACGAGTGGTGCTCCATAAACTTTGGCATCGGAAACGCGCTTAAGCGTGTCTTGAAAGAGCGTTTCCTCGCCGATTAGCTTTAGAAACTGTTTTGCGGCAGTTGCGCGTGACAGAGGCCAGAGCCTTGTGCCCCTACCCCCTGCCATGATAGCTGGGATAATCTTTGGAAGCATGGTGTCATTTTTGATTGCGTTTGATGGAAGCTTCATAACAGTGTGGCGAGAGCGAAGCAATCTCATTAGTGGATGCGAATTCATTCGGCTTGCCCCGGTGGCGTCGACTACCTGCTGAACGCTGCCCGGCAAAAAAAGGCTAGTTAATGGGTCCCAAATTCGGCACAAGTGGTCTCCGCGGGTTGGCAACAGAACTCGTGGGTAGTGTGTCGGCGCTCTATGCTACAGCCTTTTCGAGGATGCTCTTCGACAGAGGACGGGTCGCGCGAGGGGCGACCGTATTGGTCGGTCGCGACTTCCGCGATTCAAGTTCGGAAATCGCCGCTATCTGCATGGCAGCGCTCGCCCGGGCGGGAATGGTGCCGGTCGACTGCGGAGGGCTGCCGACACCAGCGCTTGCATTGTACGGCCGAAAACTCGGTGCAGCATCACTCATGATCACAGGCTCGCATATTCCGGCCGACCGAAACGGCATTAAGTTCTATCTGCCTGACGGTGAGATCAACAAGGCCGACGAGCAGGCGATTACGGCGTTGGCGGAGCAGCTTTCAGCCGATGCAGATGCAACCAGGGTTGAGTGTGGCCGCGGCGCCGACCACTCCAGCGAAGCAACTGACTTCTATATCCAACGTTACGAAACGCTGCTTCCCAAATCGGGCCTTCAGGGGCTAAAGATCGGCTTATATCAGCACAGCAGCGTTGCCCGCGATATTTTGACCACCATCTTGGAAGGTCATGGCGCAAATGTCGTACCGGTAGGCCGATCTGAGGTCTTCATCCCTGTTGACACGGAAGCTATTTCGGCGGCGACATGTAAGATGCTCGCTGCCTGGGCGAAGGAGTTCGCCTTTGACGCCATTGTATCGTCGGACGCAGATGCCGATCGGCCCCTGCTAACGGATGAAACGGGAACTCCATTGCGCGGTGATCTGCTCGGTCTAATTTGCGCAAGGCTGCTGGAGGCCAAGCTTATTGCTACGCCAATAACCAGCAACTCCGGGATCGAGGCGGCGAGTGGCGTCGAGGTGGTGCGTACCCGCGTTGGCTCACCTTACGTCATTGCAGCCATGACTGAGGCGGTTGCGCGTGGCAAGCAGCGGGTGATGGGCTTCGAGGCCAACGGTGGCGTCATGCTAGGTTCGAACTTCTCGTTCGGAGGCGCGTCGCTTCCCGCCTTGCCGACCCGGGACTGCGTCCTTCCCATCATTGCAGCGCTCCACATGGCAGTAGAGGCCAAAACTCCCCTCTCGGGGATCGTCGCGATGCATCGTTTGCCAGTCGCTTTGTCCGGCCGGATCGAGAACTATCCATTCGATAGGAGCGACGCCCTAGTGGCATTCTTGAAAGCGTCAAAAGCTAATGTTTCCCATTTATTCAGCCGGATCGGTCGCGTGACGGGCACGGACGACGTGGATGGCCTGCGCCTGACATTTGAAGGCGGCCGTATCCTGCACATCCGCCCTTCAGGAAACGCGCCTGAACTGCGTTGCTACGTCGAGGCAGACGACCCAGATGCTGCCGAACACTTGCTGGCTCAGGGACTGGCGGTCCTTAACAGTTGAATGGGTGTAAGTTAGGCTTTGCTGATATGCAGATCTGTTACCGCTAGCGTCGCCGATGAGCGAGCTGTTCTATGCTGTGTCGGCAGTCCAGGAATTGGCATCAGCTCTTCTCTTCCTGGTGTGAACCGATGGTTCGCCACCTAACGTGAAGATAAGCCCTGAAAGACACGTCCCCTTTATATCCAATATGTGGATGGTTGCCATTCAAAATATGAATTTTACTGATGTTGCCGAACTCCATTAGGAAGCTCTGAATTGATCGGAAATCCGTAGAAGACACTAAGTCAGAGCGGCGGCACTAAGGACGGGCAGCATTGTACAATCGATATGTCCTCTCTCGGAGACGTACTGGTTTCGGTGACTGTCTGTGGTCGCTGGCGGCCGCTTGGCGCTACGCCCAACGGACGGCGCGAACGTTAGCCGTTGACTGGCGCGGGTCCTGCTACCTTGATCAGCCCTTCACAAACGCCTTTCCGGTGTTTTTTGAACCAATCAAGGATATCGCAGGTGTCCCTTTTATTTGCGATAACCAGATCAACGAGTTTTCCTTCCCAGGACCATTCTTCCCAAATTGGTGGAATAAACCTGCGATTGAATGTGTTTACCGCCCAGATGCTCAGGTTTTTCGAGAGCGAGACGAACTCGATGAACTTTTCCAGGCCCAAGATGATGTCGAGGCCAACACGGTAGTGTGTGATGCGTGTTTGATGTGGCGCTGCGACGAGGAGGCAGAGCGGCAGATTTTCTGCAGTGTCAAGCCTCGGGCTGAAATTCAGGCTCGCATAGACGCTATCTATCAGGAGCACTTCTATGGGTACAGTGCGATCGGGGTTCATGTTCGGCATGGTAACGGCGAAGACGTTATGGACCATGCACCCTACTGGGCCGATCCGGACCTTGCCGTGCATCAAGTGTGCACTGCCATTAATGCTGCCAAAGCGTTGCCCCACCCGAAGCCTGTGCGGGTGATTTTGTGCACCGATAGCGCGCGGGTATTGGACCAGGTGTCGAGTAGGTTCCCCGATCTTCTCACGATCCCGAAAAGTTTCCGAGCGGATCAGTCTGGCCCATTACACAGCCCAGATCTCGGGGTTGAGGGCGGAATTTCCGCCCTCGTCGAGATGTATCTTCTTGGGCTTTGCGACACCGTCATTCGGTTTCCTCCGACAAGCGCCTTTACACGTTACGCACGCCTTTCTGTCCCAAGGGTTATTGAGTTTGATCTGAACGATCCTAGTCGCCTGGTCGTGATCGAAAGATCTTCAACAAATACCGCCTCTTGAATGAAAATCGTCACCTCAATTCTAGGCGTGGAGAAGAGCAGTCATGGAGAAACTTGGGCGCGCTCCAAGGGACACGAGCGCCTCATGCCCAGTTGTCCCGGCCCGCACGTCTCCGGCAATACTGCTTTGAAAACCGCAATGCCTCCATGGGCCCGCTCTGTCGCCGAAGCACGACGATTTCCTTCACACCAGCCGCCCTAGCGCACGCCCTCTCCCGCAGGAATATCACTGGAGATTCGACAAAGTGACAGACCGGAAAGTAGCTTTAATATCTGGTGTAACGGGTCAGGATGGGGCTTATCTTGCTGAACTGCTGTTGGACGAAGGCTATATTGTTCACGGCATAAAGCGTCGTTCGTCATCATTCAACACTCAACGGATAGAGCACATTTATCAAGAACGTCACGATCCTGAAGCGAGATTTTTTCTCCACTATGGGGATATGACGGATTCGACCAATTTGCTGCGCATTGTTCAGCAAACCCAGCCGCATGAGATCTACAACCTTGCAGCGCAAAGCCATGTTCAGGTAAGCTTCGAAACCCCCGAGTACACTGCAAACGCCGATGCAATTGGTACATTGCGCATGCTGGAAGCTATTCGGATTCTTGGGCTGATCCATCGGACTCGCTTTTATCAGGCATCGACTTCAGAGCTATATGGGCTGGCTCAAGAGATCCCCCAAAACGAAAAGACGCCATTCTACCCGCGTTCACCCTACGCGGCCGCAAAGCTGTACGCGTACTGGATTGTCGTAAATTATAGAGAGGCTTACGGCATGCATGCCTCCAACGGTATTCTTTTCAACCACGAAAGTCCGCTTCGTGGGGAGACGTTCGTGACTCGGAAGATCACCCGGGCTGCGGCGGCAATCAGTCTAGGTAAACAAGAGGTCCTTTATCTTGGAAATCTAGATGCTCAACGTGACTGGGGACATGCCCGTGAGTATGTGCGGGGCATGTGGATGATGTGTCAGCAGGATAGACCAGGCGACTATGTCCTGGCTACCGGGGTGACAACATCGGTTCGCACGTTCGTCGAATGGGCCTTCGAGGAAACCGGAATGACGATTGAATGGGTGGGAGAAGGCATTGAAGAAAGGGGCATAGACGCCGCGACAGGCAAATGCGTCGTTGCGGTGGATCCGCGCTATTTCAGGCCCACCGAAGTAGATTTACTTTTAGGCGATGCCACCAAGGCCCGCCAGGTTTTGGGCTGGAGGCACGAGACAAGTGTGAGAGATCTTGCTTGCGAAATGGTAAGGGAAGATCTCTCTTATTTGAGGGGCACCCGACAGTAAGAGGCGAGATGCCGATGTATTTGCTAGACGGAAAGCGTATTTGGGTCGCAGGACACAAAGGTATGGTCGGCAGCGCCATAATTCGATCGCTTGCCTCCGAGGATTGCGAAGTCATCGTTGCAGATAGGCAAAAGCTGGATCTGACGCGGCAAGAGGAAGTTGAGAAATTTCTATCAAAGGAAAAGCCGCATGCGGTCATAATGGCGGCAGCGAAGGTGGGTGGGATCCTGGCAAATGATACTATGCCCGCTGACTTCATCTATCAAAACCTTATCATGGAGGCTAATGTCATTGAGGCCTCCTTCCGCAGTGGCGTTGAAAAGCTTCTTTTCCTTGGATCGAGTTGCATATATCCGAAGTATGCGGCGCAGCCCATAAGGGAAGAGGCTCTATTGACCGGACCACTTGAGCCGACCAACGAGTGGTATGCGATCGCCAAAATCGCCGGCATTAAGTTGTGTCAAGCGTATCGTAAGCAATACGGCGCAAACTTCATATCAGTCATGCCGACAAATCTCTATGGCCCACGCGATAAGTTCGATCTTACCTCCAGCCACGTCGTCCCTGCCTTAATACGCAAAGCACATGAGGCAAAGATTAGAGACCTTGGGTGCTTGTCTATATGGGGAAGCGGCACACCTACTCGAGACTTTTTGTACAGTGAAGACTGTGCCGACGCCCTGGTCTTCCTACTTAAGCATTATTCCGAAACGGAACACATTAACATAGGCTCCGGGGGGGAAATAACTATCATTGAACTAGCCCACATCGTCTGCCGTGTTGTTGGTTTTAAAGGCGATATAGTCTTCGACACATCCAAGCCGGACGGAACGCCCCGAAAGCTTTTATCTAGCGAAAGACTCGTGTCGATGGGTTGGCGCCCGAAGACCTCGCTCGAGTTGGGACTGGCCAAATCCTATGAATGGTTTGTCAGCAATGTGGCTGATAATTAAGGCGGGTCGCGACTCTGGCATTGACACTGGTTTGCAAAGACGCCCCACGGCGCCGCTCCCTCCCACACCACCGGCCTGCGGGTCACGGGCGAGTCGCTTGTGCGTTCCGCAAACGTCTGGCCGCCCGGTCTCTTCCGCGATCACCCCTACCCGCTCATCAACGGCGTCGACGAGTTCGCGGTTCGTCGGCGCAAGATTTGTGCCGCCTGAAGATGCAGCATCGTAATCGACGGCGGACGGGCGGCCGTGAAAATATTCCGCCTGCCTGAACGCCTGCACCGATGCACTCGGAGCCGACTACAGCGCCGGTACGGGTGATCAGGCTCGCATTGGCAGGTAGAAACAGGGCCTGCTCGACCGCCGGTGTTCCCAGTGGATAGGCGCCGCCGGCCCCAGGACAAGTGCCGGTCTTCGCCGTGAAATTGACCGGAGCAGCGATGACCTACACTGTCTGCCAGTGGCGCACCGGTCTCGCGCGATACCGCACTCGAAAAAACGCTCATCCATTCCTTCACGATCGCAGCCTCGTTCTGTCTTAAACATCACTGATAACTCCTCAAATTGAGAACCGCGACGTTCTGACTGCAGAACCGCCTGTGGCTGAATCATACTCGGCTGTGAATCGACCGTATAGATTTATGTCATTGAAAAAATGGATTTCAATAAAGCGAGACTATGTGAAACTCTGGTGAAAATACATCTGATTTAGCTCTTCCGGTGGACCGCTTTTCCGCTCGGATCACGGTTGTATTTGTATCCAGCAGCAACACTTGCGTGGGCCGGTGCCGTCCCTGAAAAGGGCGTCGCGCGCGCAACTGAGAGGGCGAGTTCGAGCTTTGCCAATAGTCGCGGTTTCTTACAAAAAACACGGCCACGACCCGTCCAGTGACCCATACGCGAGTTTCTCCACGCTGCGTGGGGCTCCGCGACTTTCGTTGAAGGTGCACCGATCGCTTTTAGAAGCGGCATCGAGTGATCACCGTGGACATCACCTGCAATGACTGAACGAACGAAACGCGGCGCTTATGCTCGCACAGCAATCGCTGTGTGCCGCCTTGTGCCTCACTATGTTTGGGGGTCGAGTCGGGCGATATCACCTCAGGCTTACCTCGAATCAACAGCTGGAAAATACCGGATCCTGACGGACCGATGGTAGCAAAGGTCTTGAGAAAGGAGCATTTCAATGAGCGCGCGCAGGACGGTCGAAGAGTGGATTCGACGATTCAATAAGGGTGATGCGATCGCTTTGGCTGAGCTGTACCACGAAAATGCAATGTGCCTCTGGCCGATGCAGCGCCCCGTGATAGGACGCGCGGCAATCCAAAAGATTTTTCGACCAAATCGCGCTATTGCGGAGAGGATATGCGCTCCGGAGTTCATCTACGAAGAAGATGACCGCGTAATAATTGAGTGGTGGGATAGGTTTGCATGGCAGGGATGTGGTGTATTCATAATGCGCGGTAGTCGAATCGCCTTTAGCTACTGGGATATAGTCTCATCCGACGCTTTCAGCAAAGAATTCGGCAGGACGAATCAGTATACTCGAAAAACAGATTCGCATCGGATAATTCTCGGGGATAAAAACGCGCGCCGGTCGATAACGTCTTTGGCCGCCGCCGTACCTTCGTGGATTGTACGTTTTATTCGGGGGCCCGACTGCATTTCAGCAGCATCCAACGCCCGCAAAACCGACGATGGTGCTAAATGACGAGCGGCAGCGGCCCCGGGTCGGACGCAATGCACCGCGAGAAAAATTTCCCCGTTGCGTCGTGGATTATCCATCCGCGGCACCGAGCGCTGATTCTTGCCTTCTACCGATTCGTCCGCATGGCCGATGACATTGCCGATCACGCCACGCTCGCGGCAGACGAGAAGCTTCTGTACCTCGACATCCTGGAGGCCGAGCTGCTCGGCAAGGGCGAAACGCGAGCAGAAGCTGTACACCTACGCACTGCGCTTGACCGGCGCGGCATGCCGCCGCGTCATGCACTCGATCTGCTCACCGCCTTCCGAACGGACGTGACTAAGCAGCGTTACGAGAACTGGGACGAGGTGATCGATTACTGCCAATACTCGGCGATGCCGGTCGGCCGATTTGTGCTCGACGTCCACGGCGAAAGTGCCGCGACTTGGCCGGCATCGGATGTGTTGTGCGCGGGACTGCAGGTCTGTAACCACCTGCAGGATTGCGGCAAGGATTTCCGCAATCTCAATCGCGTCTATATTCCGCGCGATGCGCTTTTAGCCAGCGGCGCCTCCATCGAAGAGCTGGGCGCCGCAAAATCCTCGTTGCAGATGCTACAATGCCTGCGCTCTCTCGCAGCGAAGGCCGAGGTGCTGCTCAACGGGGGCGGAGCGCTGGTGTCGCAGGTGAAGGACTTTCGCCTCGGGTTCGAGGTCTCCGTCATACTGTCTTTTGCCGATAAGATCGTGTCGATGCTGAAGATGCGCGATCCTCTAAGGGAGCGCGTGCATCTGTCGCCGCTTGAGCTGCTGCTCCATGGCGCCGGCGCAATGGCAAACGAAGCCGCGCGCCGTGCGTTCGGCCGCGGTACGCGATTCAAGACGACTGTCGACGTATGAGGGCGGAGGCGGCGGCCCACGCGAACCACCGCTCTACGGCCCTTGGCAGCTCGTTCTATCTGGGAATGCGTACCCTCCCGCCGGTGCAGCGCGAGGCGATATTCCAGATCTACAGCTTCTGCCGCCAGGTCGACGACATCACCGACTCCGACGAACCGCGCGAGCACCGCCTTGCTGCGCTTCAGCAATGGCGCGATCACATTGACGCGCTCTACCAAGGTGTACCGCCGCCGCGGCTAAAGGACTATCTCGCCTCGGTAACGACCTTCGGGCTGAAGCGAGAGGATTTCCTAGCCGTTGTCGACGGCATGGAAATGGACGTGCTACAAGACATCCGCGCGCCCAAAATGGCAACCCTGGATCTCTATTGCGACCGTGTCGCCAGCGCCGTGGGAAGGATGTCGGTGCGTGTGTTCGGCTTGAGCGAGGAGGATGGCATTGCACTTGCGCATCACCTCGGTCGTGCGCTGCAACTCACCAACATCCTGCGCGACATCGACGAGGATGCTGGGCTGGGTCGGCTCTATATACCACGCGAAAGCCTCGATCACGCCGGTATCACCAGCAGCGACCCACATAAAGTCATCGCCGACAAGGCGCTGCCCAAGGCGTGCGCACCGCTGGCCCAACGCGCGATGATGCATTTTGCCGAATCCGACGAGATCATGAATTGCAACCCGCGCAGAATAGTACGCGCCCCCACCATCATGTCCAAATGTTACCGCGCGATCTTGGACCTGCTGCTGATAAGGGGTTTTGCGGCTCCCCGGGAACCGGTGCGTGTAACCAATCTCACAAAGCTCGCCATTCTCTTCCGTTACGCCTTGATGTGATGCCAAAAAATGTTCACATTATCGGCGCCGGGATCTCCGGCCTTTCCGCGGCCGTGCAGTTGAGCAATGCAGGTTTGCCGGTGCATGTCTATGAAGCGACGCAACAGGCCGGCGGTCGATGCCGCTCCTTTTTCGATTCCGCAACCAATCTCACCATCGACAACGGCAACCATCTGGTTCTATCGGGCAACCAATATGTGCGCAACTACGCCCGTGCGATCGGAACGGAATCCGGTCTTGTCGGTCCGACGAGTGCCAAGTTTCCCTTCGTCGACATCTCCACCGTACAGCGCTGGCAGGTCGATCTCGGCGGCGGCAGGCTTCCGACCTGGGTGTTCGACAAGGCGCGTCGCGTCCCCGACACCAGGCTGTGGGACTACCTGAAGCTCGCGCCAATCCTATGGGCCGGCGCGGATGAACTGGTCGGAAACACTATACCCTGCAATGGTACGCTGTACCGGCGTCTGGTGCGGCCGCTGCTGCTCGCCGCCCTGAATTGCGATCCGCCGGAGGGCTCGGCAGGGCTTGCCGGTGCCATCGTACGGGAAACGCTGCTCGCGGGCGGCGAGGCTTGCCGTCCGCTAGTCGCGCGCGACGGACTGAGCGCCGTTCTGGTCGAGCCGGCGGTCAAGCTCCTGGAGAGGCGGGGCGCCACCGTCCGCCTCAGCCATAAACTGCGCAAGCTTGCCAAATCGGGCGAGATCATCAGCGAACTTGATTTCGGTGACGACAAGATAGCGGTCGGCCCCGACGACGCCGTGATCCTCGCCGTGCCGCCACGGGCGGCCGCGACGCTCCTGCCCGGCCTGAAAACCCCGACCGAATTCCGCGCCGTCGTTAATGCCCATTTTCGCTTCGATCCGCCAGCCGGTGCGGATCCGATCCTGGGTGTGGTCGGCGGGCTCGTGGAGTGGCTGTTCGCCTATCCGCAGCGGTTTTCAGTCACCATTAGCAATGGCGACCGCCTGCTTGACATTCCGCGTGAGGAGCTCGTGCGAGCGATCTGGCGCGACGTGTGCGAGGCCGGTGGGATCTCAGGCGAGCTGCCGCCGTGGCAGATCGTGTGTGAGCGCCGGGCCACATTCGAGGCCACCCCGGAGCAGAACGCGCTACGTCCAGGGCCCGTGACCGGTTGCAAAAACCTGTTCCTTGCTGGCGACTGGACCGCTACCGGTTTGCCGGCAACCATCGAGGGATCGGTGCGGTCGGGTAACCGTGCCGCCGATCTGGCTCTTTCAGACAAACACTCGATTGGTAAATCCACACGGTTTTGCACGCTGCCGAACACGCAGGAAGTCAGTGAATAAGCATTCCGGAAATCGCACTGCCATCGATCCCGCCGCGCTGGAAATGAGCATCGCCTCAGCCACTGAGGCGCTGCTCGCTTATCGTCATGCCGACGGCCACTGGGTGTTCGAGCTGGAAGCGGATTCCACCATCCCTTCCGAATACATCCTGCTACGTCATTACCTGGCCGAGCCCATTGACGTCGTGCTCGAAGCCAAAATCGGAAATTATCTGCGCCGCACTCAAGGCGCGCACGGCGGCTGGCCGCTGGTGCATGACGGGCCCTTCGATATGAGCGCAAGCGTGAAGTCTTACTTCGCGCTCAAGATGATCGGGGATTCCGTCGACGCGGCTCATATGGTGAAGGCGCGCGAGGCGATCCGCGCGCGCGGCGGCGCCGCCAACAGCAATGTACTCACGCGCTTCCTGCTCGCGCTCTATGGCGTAGTTAGCTGGCGCGCGGTGCCGGTTCTGCCAATCGAGATCGTGCTACTGCCAATCTGGTCGCCGTTCCACCTCTACAAGATCTCCTACTGGGCGCGCACCACTATTGTGCCGCTGATGGTTCTTGCAGTGCTGAAGCCGCGTGCGAAGAATCCTAAGGGCGTCGGCATCGAAGAACTGTTCCTTCAGGATACCAAGAGCGTAGGCATGAACCCGAAGGCGCCGCACCAGAGCTGGGGCTGGTTCTTGCTGTTCCGCGGCATCGACGGCATCCTGCGGGTTATTGAGCCGCATCTTCCGAAGAAACTTCGTGAGCGCGCGATCGCGAGTGCGCTCGCCTTCACTGAAGAGCGGCTCAACGGTGAAGATGGCATGGGCGCGATCTATCCGTCGATGGCCAATATCGTGATGATGTATGACGCGCTCGGTAAAGACGATCATTTTCCGCCGCGCGCGATAGCACGTCGCGCTATTGACAAGCTCTTGGTGATCGGCGAGGAAGAGGCCTATTGCCAGCCCTGCCTGTCGCCGGTCTGGGACACCGCGCTGACGTGCCACGCACTTCAGGAGGTGGGCGGCGCTAACGCCCTAGCGAAAGCGAAGCAGGGCCTAGACTGGCTGAAGCCGCGGCAGGTACTGGACGTGAAGGGCGACTGGGCAGTGAAGGCGCCCAACATCAGGCCCGGCGGCTGGCCGTTTCAATACAATAACGCGCACTATCCCGATCTCGATGACACTGCAGTGGTGGTCATGGCCATGGACCGCGCGCAGCGGCACGCCGGCAGCAAGGAATACGCCACCGCGATCGCACGTGGCCGGGAATGGATCGAAGGCATGCAAAGCCGGGATGGCGGCTGGGCCGCCTTCGACGTCAACAATCTCGAATACTACCTGAATAACCTCCCATTCGCGGACCATGGCGCGCTGCTCGACCCGCCGACCGAAGACGTTACCGCGCGGTGCGTCTCGATGTTGGCCCAGGTCGGCGAATTCACCCAAAGCAGCAAGGCAGTCGCCGAGGGGATTGCATATTTGCGCCGCACCCAACACGCGGAAGGATCATGGTACGGCCGCTGGGGCCTGAACTACATCTACGGTACCTGGTCGGTGTTGTGCGCGCTGAATGCCGCAGGGATCGATCACCAGGACCCCATGATAAGGAAGGCGGTGGAATGGCTAGTATCCATCCAGAGTTGGGACGGCGGTTGGGGCGAGGATGCAATCAGCTACCGACTCGACTATAGCGGATATGAGCAGGCGCCTTCCACGTCCTCCCAAACGGCGTGGGCCTTGCTTGGACTGATGGCGGCCGGCGAGGTGGAGCATCCGGCCGTCGCACGCGGGGTGAACTACCTAAAAAACGCACAAACCGAGAACGGTCTGTGGGATGAGCAGCGCTACACCGCCACGGGTTTTCCGCGCGTGTTTTATTTGCGATATCACGGCTACTCCAAGTTCTTTCCGCTCTGGGCATTAGCACGGTACCGGAACTTGAGGAGCACGAACGTTTGATGAGAAGAGTTTGGCCGTTGGGAGAACTCGTGAGGGTGAATGTCGACTCGATTGCATTAAAGTTTTCACCTGCGCCCATTTGCCTGACTTTATGGAGGTGACGAAGCTCTTTGTTGTTGACGAAGAAGTTCCAGGCCTGACTGATTTATCGATGATTTCGCCGCCGACGCAGATGGTGAAGTCGTTCTCGCACAGATACCCAGATGTTCTCGGCTGGATTGATGTGCATAGGAATGCAGAAGCGCCGGGTCGTGTATCACGGCCGATGGCACCCAACTCTCCTGAACCAGGAGGCATTTCATGCCGGTCTTCGCTGCAACCGCAGCGACCCTCCGCGTGTGGTTCGACTGCACACCAGCTATTGAAATGAGGGTGTCGGCATAGGTGGCAATCGCGTCGGGGACTATACTCGAGCTTGCAGAGCTTGTTTCCACTAAATGTTGTTCATGAATGCTTCAATGCGAAGGTGGTGGCTGGCACTCGAAGGGCAGCGACTACACGCCTGAGCCGTTCAGGGTCGACATCAGCACCTAATTCGATCCTTGAAATCTCGGCGCATGTCAGACCGCATGTTAATGCGAGGTCGTCGACGCTATATCCGACCGCTTCGCGAGATCGCCGAACCGCATCACCTATATCGACGTGGTCCCTACGGGCGTCGTTTGGGCCCACGTTGTGGATTAAATTTTTCATGAGATGGACTCCTTCTATCGTGCGCAGCGAGCGCGCGTTCCCGCTTGAAGGGAACCTGTGACCATAATGGTGGATCAGGCAAGCCTACCATTGTTGCAGTGCAATATAGGTCAAATGTTGACGATGCAAAGTGGCACTTAGCAGAGTGGCGCCAGCGTCCACGGCGAGTGCGATGACATGGCAGCGAGAACCCCGAGATGAACTGATGCCTTGAGGAAGCTAAAGCGTCAAACACCCGGCGCTTGATGGGATCAATCGCACGCGGTGTCGGGCTGTCCTTCGCTGCACCCTTCCGTTCAGCGGTGAGTTCAACTATCGTTCTGCCGCCTCGCCATTTGGTCTTGTGACACGTCTAGCCGGCCCATCCGCGCTGCGGCGGCGATTTCGCGACGCAGCACGCGATGCTCCAAGTCATGATGGCAGCGCTGGTGCCAGATCAACGCGACTTCGTATGGCTTCAGCTCCACGGGTGGATCTACAATAGCGAGCGGCAGCATAGTCGCCACCCGAGTTGCAACTCGGTTCGGTATCATCAGCACTAGGTCAGTCATCGCCACTACAACTGCCGCAGTCAGCACGTTGGAGACCACTATCGGACCGGGTAGTCCGAACCTGACCAGCCCATCATAGACTTGACCCAGGCCCTCGTTGGAATCCGAGGCAATAGAGGCGTGACGCAGCGCCGCGAAGGTTCCGACGCTCCACTCCTGCTCTAATGCAGGGTGGTCGTGGCGAAGCAGGCAAGTGAAGCGGTCCGCATAGAGACCGCGCCGCAAGTAGCCTGGAGGAGCGGCACCGATCTGCCCGATCGCAAAGTCAATCTCACCTTGCTCGAGACGCCGTAGAGCGCCGTCCAAAAGTGGCTCGGTGGCGATGTCAACATGAGGCACACGCTCACCTAAACGCGGCAATAGATATGGCAGCAGAACTAGCGATTGGTGATCGGGCATTGCCATAGTTACCTTCGACCGCAAATCCCTTAAGCCGGAACTGCAGCTCACCAGTTCGCGGATAGCATTCAATACCGACGGCAGCATTTGCGCCAAGTGTTCGGCCTGCGGTGTTGGGACTAGGCCACTCGAGCCGCGTACCAAGAGATCGTCATTGAACATGTCACGCAGCCTTGATAGGGCTCTACTCATTGCCGGTTGGCTCCTACCGACATGTTGAGCAGCATGCGTGATGTTTCGATACTGCAACAAGGCCTCGAGCTCCACTAGCAGGTTTAGGTCGACCGACGCCAGATTCGGTATACGCCGTTGACGTGCAGCGTCACTGCCATCGACGATCAGGGCCGTACGCGGATTCTTCCAAGCGGGCTGATCCATGGATGTATTCTCCTCGTAAGTGGTGTTTGTGGGCCACAAGATGGCGCCCGCGATAAACTGAGCTTCAACGGAGCCGATGAGATGCCTTACCTGACGATGCAGTGTCTCGAGAAGTGTCTTCCGAACTCAAGCCGGAGCAGGTCTCCTCAAAAAACGCTTGGCGGGTTCGGCGTTGCGCTGCCGTTGTAAAGCAAAGAACAGCTATGTTGCCCCGCTCGTCGCCGAAGCGGCCAATGGATCGACCGAGCTTTGCTTTCAAAAAAGTGCCTCATGAATCTGCCAGTTGCGCCAATTCAGCACCCTCGGCGGCGGCGCCTGTCGATTTCCGTCGCACCGAGCTAAACCAAGCGAGGGCTTGTGATGTACTGGAGAGCACGCACGTGCGGGTGAGCACCCGAGATTGCGCTGCCTGCGGCTATAGCTGGGGTGCCGTTGCACAAGCCGAGAATTCAGATCGCCGCGAATGTGACCCCACTTGAATTCGCTCATGAGCCTGCCTCAATGCATCCGCGGACGGATTGCCAATCATATCTGCGTGGCCGGTGTCTGACTGTCCACTCTGCCTCC
Source organism: Sinorhizobium fredii USDA 257 (assembly GCF_000265205.3). Taxonomy (NCBI): domain Bacteria; kingdom Pseudomonadati; phylum Pseudomonadota; class Alphaproteobacteria; order Hyphomicrobiales; family Rhizobiaceae; genus Ensifer; species Ensifer fredii. The sequence goes on along the minus strand of NT_187151.1, from coordinate 67,079 downwards.
AACCTGTACGAGTTTCTTAATCGAATTTCGCGAGAATGGAAAAATCGAGCTTTTGCATAGCTATCATCCATACCGTGGATGAACATGTAACATGCTCAATCAGTCGGGCTTGGGCATAAGGTGTTCGTCTATAGCCCCCGTCGCGAGTCGAACGTGAACGCCTGGAAGGAAGCCTCCCGCGAGCTTACGAACGTGTGCTTGTTGCTGGTCGCTATCACCAAAGGCGATACCTCCCCTTCTCCACCATTCCCTCAAGACCGGGCTTGATCTGCAGCAGCCGGTGTCAGCGACTTTCCGGTCTATAGTCCCGATCGCATCTTCATCGGCGTCATTGGCAGCCTGCAGGGGCCAAAAAATCGCGGCGAGGAACAGTCACAGCGCCTTAGATGTTTCTATGCGAGCGTTCATATGGCGCTGCATTTTGCGGTTGCTGACCTGCGAGAGCAGGCGGCCGATTGGCTTGATGAGCATCGTCACCGCGTCATCAGTGAGCTTCTGGCGGAGTTTGATGCCTGCGTTATGATTGTCGCGTACCGACGGCTGGCGTTGAAGTCACCAGCGAGCCAGGCTGAGTGGCGTCACCCTCGCGGATGTCCCGCCCCCCAGACCGGATGCGGGGCCTGCAAGCGAGGATCGATCTCGAGCGCGTAAGCGTCAGCTCCGATCAGAGCTGCCTACCACGACGCCGGGCAATGGCGCGGGCCGCGCCGACCCATGCGTTCGATCACGGTCGCCATTGGCAGCAGGGCCCGGCGTACCCGGTACGTAGCACTGATTGTTTTTGCGATCGTTGACCCTGGTCTGTCGTTGAAGCTGTCTCGATGGCTGCCCGCAGCGTAGCGCGCTGTCCATGTCGGTTGGGCTTCGACTTTCAAATAGCGCAGCAGGTGTGCGATGTGATCGCGGCGAGTTTCCTCACGGCGAGGGTAAAAGGCAATAGCCTGTGATCTGCGTCGATATATGTTCGGAAGGAGTGCCCGGCCGGGATAGCCCACCAGGCACAGTTGCACCGCAAAACCAAGCTGGTTGCGCCTGCGAAGCTTGATTTCCAGCCGATCAGCCGGCGACAGGGAATAATGGCGGATCAAGCTGTCTTCATCGGCTGGAATGTCGAAAAGTCCTGTTGCGCAAGTCAGATGGAGAACCTTGCATGACCGCGAATGTGGGCGCGAGGAATGTCGGAACCGATTGTCCTGCCAGTTGGATTGCGGCGGCATCAGCATCGAACCGCCGAGGCCAATGCGCTGGATACCTCCATGTACCTCTACCGATCCAGTGTCGGGCGAAATCGGCTCGGCGGAGTTCTCCTCCGATAAGCTGAGCTGCAGATGGCCAACTGCTGCTCAAACCCACCTGGTCCACCGGCGCGTCGTCCGATTCCTGCCTCGCACGCAGCAGCTGTTGCTGCTCAGCGTACCAAAGATCCCACCTCTTCAGCACAAGCATCGACGAGGATTTACGTGGACTTCAGTGAACACTACGCCGCGCAGGACGCCCGACTCATGTCACCTTTTGGGTGGTCACCGTTGTAAAATGCTGCCGGTTTGGATTGCTGTAGCGATTGGCTAGGCTTCGGAACAAATCATCAATCTGATCTGATTGCACAGTAAATTCGCCGAAATTAGGATCGAAGAGCGTGGTGTTTCCATCCATTGCCGAGGTCGCAACGGTGTGTGCGCCGCCCTCAGCGAAATACAAGCTGAGCAAATGGTTGGATCCGTCGGCTGTAATCTTGGTCAGCATGCGCGAGAAGTTAGGCTCGCCGACTTTGTATACTTTCTCCTTTCCGGATGGAGCAAGGCCTGCTTTCTGCAACATAGTGTTTTGCGCCGCGAAGTCGGCCTCAGAAGGTCCTGCTCCTTGTCTTCGTAGGTGAACCTTCAGATTCTCGTACTCCTTCTGCCGAACAGCGGCTGAGGCGTGCCTTTGCGATCCGGGTACTAGGGCCTCCATTCGGATTGACGGATGACTGTTGAGGTTACGCAGCCACTCAGCAGTCAAACCCACGCAGATTCCATCTGCGTTCGCCTGGGCCAATTCGGCCGTTCTGTATCGGAATAGGGAGGTGCTCGGTCTCGCAGGAGAGGAGGTACTGGGATTGTTCGGATCACGCAGCACCCCATCTTATCGGGGCACTCCGCACTTGGTGATTTCGTCCGGAGTTCAACATTCGCAAGCGTCTCCCTGAAACCATCGCTGTTCGCTGGATGAATCGGATCGTCAACTTGCGTAGAGCTTGTGAATGAACCACTGATGGGACTGTGCATGGCGTTCGTTTCCCTTCGCACGGTTATTGCCAATATGGGGCCGCTTAGACCGCGCTTCGCACGATGCTTCGTTAAGCTGACGGCGAACTTACGGTCCGTTACTCACCTCGCGAGGTGCATCGGTTTCTTTAAGCTTCAGCTATGCCGGCAACGGTGTTGGCTGCCTCAAAAATGGCCCACGCTTGGCGATAGCCGACCCGCTGTAGAAGCTCAATTCTTGGCGATCTCCTGGTGCCGCGCTCCTGACCGAGGATGATGTTGAAACCCTGAGCGGGGATCGGGGAGCGCCCCGAAACAGCTTTCAAGATAAGGAATGGCGGTTTCTGCTCCACGAACTGCCTATCTCAAGAATCCCCCGGCCCTCCAAATGCAACCAAAATAGTCAAATGCGATTTCCTCCTCCCCTGCCCCGGGCCGGAAGCCCTGCTCCTGATATTCGTGCCCAGGGGTCCGGTTAAGCGCAAGGAGGACCCGAGCCACGGCATGCCGGCGGTGGCGAGGCCGGATTACGGGCCGAGCGCCTGCTGAGGGCCGACGGCCCGCACGCACCAGGCACGGTGCAACGGCGGCTGACCTACCGTAGTCCGCCGCGCACATTCACTATCCCCCGGCGACAGGTTTTCTATTGTAGTGCGGCGGCACGGGCCGATGCTCTCGCAGGTCAACCACCACAAAAAGCAGCGCCATATAAACGCCCGCATAGAAACATCCAAGGCGCTGCGACTGTTCCGCCACACGATTTTGGCGCTCCAGGCTGCCAATGATGCCGATGAAGATGCGATCGAAAGTCGGCTGGATTCGGCTGCTGCAGATCAAGCCCAGTCTCGAGGCGATTGTGGAGAAAGGGAACTTATCGGTGATGGCGACCGAGCAACATGCATACGTCCGTAAGTTCGCTGGAGTCTTTCTTCAGGCATTCAAGTCCACTCGCGCCGGCGGCACCATCCGCTGCTTGCGACGATCGCGACTGATGTGCTCCGAACTGAGCAGCGAGACGTGCTTGAGCAGTTCGTCGGGAGAAGGATCGACCGGTGCCCTACTCCCCTTCGCCAATTGGGCCTATTTGCATGGAGACGACACGGCGCTCAGGCATGGAAGTGATCAACGCACCAACGACGATAGCCAGTGCCGCAGACATCCCTGGACCTGTTAGCCGTTCCCCGAAGAACACGGCTGCGAAGAGCGCGGAAAAGCTTCCATGCGAAGATAAAGCTGGCGTAACCTAGTGGATGGAATCTAACACTTGGTGCCCCCGTTTGACGGCAGCGATGATTTTGTCGGGATCGGCGGTCCAGGTGAAGGGCTTGGGTTGTTGGTTGTGCTCTGTAAGGAAGCGGTTGATGGCGGCCTGGAGGTCAACGACCGAATGAAAGACGCCGCGCTTGAGGCGACGCTTCGACAGTTTGGCGAAGAAGCCCTCGACGGCGTTGAGCCACGAGCAGGACGTCGGCGTGAAGTGGAAGGTAAAGCGCTGATGGCGGTCGAGCCAGGCGCGCACCTTGGGATGCTTGTGGGCGGCATAGTTGTCGAGGATGACGTGGATCGCCTTGTCGGCCGGCACTTGGGCGTTGATGGCGTTGAGAAAACGGATGAACTCCTGATGCCTGTGACGCTGCATGTTCCTGCCGATGACGGTGCCGTCGAGCACGTTGAGGGCGGCAAACAACGTGGTCGTGCCATGCCGCTTGTAGTCGTGGGTCATGGTGCCGAGCCGGCCCTTCTTCAGGGGCAGGCCGGGCTGGGTGCGGTCGAGCGCCTGGATCTGGCTCTTCTCGTCGACCGACAGCACGATGGCATGGGCCGGCGGGTCGACGTAGAGGCCGACAACGTCTTTGAGCTTGGCGACGAACTGCGGGTCGTTGGAGAGCTTGAAGGCCCGCCAGCGGTGGGGCTGGAGACCGTGCGCCTTCCAGATGCGGCGCACCGCGCTGGCGCTGACGCCCACCTCGGCCGCCATCATGTCGGCAGTCCAGTGCGTCGTCTCGCCCGGCGGGTCGGCAAGCGAAAGCGCCACCACCTGCTCGCCGATCTCCGGCCCGAGCGGCGCAATGCGCGAGGGGCGCGTCTTGTCGCGCAAGAGACCCTCGAAGCCTTCCGTGGCGAAGCGCTCCTGCCAGCGCCACACGCAGGTCTTCGACTTGCCGGTCTGTCGCATGATCTCGACGGTGCCGACGCCATCGGCACTCAGCAGGATGATCTCGGCGCGCCAGACGTGCTTCTGCGGCGCATTGCGATCACTGATGAGGGCTCTCAGGCGTTGGCGATCGGTCGGCGAAACGGTGAAGGCTATTCCTGTGCGCATGCGCCACACTCGCATACGCACGGGAATCCCATACGGACTCTTATGTTAGGCGGATACCACTAGGTCGGCGACAAGAGCGAGGCTGACGCGACAATGCTTCCGGTCGTCAGGCCGTCACCAGCAATCAGGAAGCTGCCTCCAAGGAAGGCCATGATCATAGATGAGATCTGCTTTGACGCTTGGCATGACGATCGCGTGGGCAGAACCTCCATTGCATGCGAGTTGGTATTCGTTGACGAGCCATCCCCGATTGTTTTGGAAACACAACCGTCAATGACCACGGATTGAGCAACACCAAGACGCCCACCGAGCGAAGTGCTGCTGCGAAGCCCTCCGCGCGTTCGATGCAGGCACGGGGATTGTTGCGGAAACCAGCGATGTCAAGGCGCATCGGCCGGTTCCAAATCGCGAGAACGGCGTGGCCGTTTCGCGATCCCATCGGGGTCGCATCATCTGAGCGCAGGTAGCTGACGGCGGAAGACCCTCGACTGCCGGAAAGAAGGGCGGATGCCTCTCTGTAAGCCATCGACAAAGGGAAGTACCATTGCATTCAGCGCGCCCTCGACGTGGACAAAGCGTCGGTGCGGATCGATCCCGACTTGGTCCAGAACCCTGATGCAGGACGCGATATCGTCGTGCGCCCCTTTCATGGTCGTTCCACAGGTCAATGCGAGAATGACGGTGCGATGGCGATTTGCGTGAATATACCTCTGAGAGAGCATCGGGGGAGATAGAGCCGGAATGTCAAGCGAATCGAAGAACTGACCCCTCCTATTGCCTCACCCAGGAATGTTACTGAATTGGGGGCATTGAGATGGCCCGTATCTCCTCCCGCCGCGGCGGGAGGAGATACGGGCGCGCGCTTCATCCAGTCGCCATCGAGTATGATCTGCCCGGCTATTTCCATGCGCCAAGCCTTGACGGCCATTTGCACCGTCCGCAGCGCTTTCTTGGTGAAGCGTGACGGATCGGCGCTCACAAGGCGCTGGAGCACCGCGGCTGCCGAGAGCGCCGGATCTGCCTCAAGCCACGCTCGAATCTGGGGCTCGAATGGCTCCAGCATGCTCGGCCTTTTCGGGTAAGGCTTGGTCCGCCGATAGGGCCGCCGATGTGTCGGCCGTTTCTCTCCAGCCTGCCAGGCTGTCTTCAAGCTCACGGTGAATCGCTGCAGATCGATGGCGAGCGGTTCTTCGGTCCCGGCATTCAAGCCACGGCGATCGACCCGCTTTCCGAGCTCCTCCTGTGCGGCACGAATTCCGGCAAACAGCATCACCGGATCTTCCCTTTCCAACATCGCCTGCAGCCGCTCCTTATCGGCCTCGGCCACACCGGAATGGGCAACCACCCGCGCGATAGGCGGCACGGGCGGATGGTAGCGTTTGACGACGCGGGCGCCGATCCGTGTCTTCTCTCGCAGCTGAACGAAGGCTGGAACAGATTGCCGTACAGACGCACCACGTCGTAGAGACGCCCAAGGACAACCGTCGCCTCCGCGCCGACGAGCCTTCCGTAACCGACCAGCCGTCGCACGATCGCGCCGTTCTTCTGCTCGACCCAAGCCTGATCGTTCTTTCGATACGCTCGCGAACGGGTCACCTCCAATCCCTGACTTCGGCACCAGCAGACCACACGTTCGTTCATGAAGGCGCTATCGTTGTCGAAGTCCACGCCCTGCAGCGGGAATGGAAACAGCGAGCGGGCCTGATTGAGGGCAGCGATAACGAGACCGCTTTCGCGCGTGCGGACTGGCACGCACTCGGTCCAGCCCGTAGCGATATCGGTCAGCACCATCGTCTGAACGAAACTACCGGACGAAGAGTCAGAAGCTACACTATGCTGCAATATTAATGCTATCATTATTCTGTAGGGTGACACTTTTGATGCAGAATGCTGCTTAATCGCCTAGGGAACCAAATTGGCTCCATTTGATGAGCCCCCATTTACGCACTACTATTATAAAGACCCTGGCCTGCGTGTTGCACCCGTGAGCTCGGCTGGGATTTATCCTGGAGCGCAGCGAACCGATGATGATCGTCAGGACAACGGCAGTTCAGCGGTAACGCGACCCTGAGATAGGCGGATGGGGGCAAGGTCAATAACCGGACCGACAAAACGCTGTACGCCGCGCGCCGGCCGCGCCCTCGGTGTCGAGCGCCACGGACACAGCGCCAATTCAAACCAGAGCCGCTGTCAGAAAATAGGATTAGCCGCTCAGTTCCGTCCCTTTAGTGTCGTGTTCAGCGCTCAATTGCTATAGGGCCTGCCTCGTCCCCAGGCACGCACGACGTGCCTGCGTCTGCTTCTCAAAGGTGAATGGTCATCACAGCAACGTTATCGCGATTGTGGCAAAGTACTCTGTTCGGACTTCCCTTCAAACGCAAGAGACAGATTGAGGTTATGGTGCAACATCTGATTCTCTGGGTTCGTTTCGAGAGCTTGCCGGTACAGCTCTTGTGCCGCGTCATGCCGCCCCTCAATGTCCAAGATGACTGCCTTCGCATTCAATGCACGCAAATTGTCTGGGGTCACGACCAAGACGTTGTCTAAAACCTGAAGCGCCTCATGCGGGCGTTTCTGCGCCACCAATGCTTTTGTAAGACGGATTGCCGCATCGACATTGCCTGGATGCTGCTTCAGATCATCCCGCAAAGCCCGCTCTTGAGCATCCTCACCGACGGCGCGCAAAATGCGTTGGCGCGTAGCCGCATTGATTTGGTTGGCGCCGAGCAATTGTGGGGCTGACGTCTCCTTCACTGAAAGAACGGGGTTATCCCACCTAGCACAACCGCCGAGAGGCAGAACGGAGAGTACTGCGAAGAGAACTAAGTTCAAACGAAATGAAAGCAACGGCGCGGCGACTCTATTCTCATGTGAATTCATGTTTGGTTCTCACCTATCATCCAGTAGTGGCAGAAGGGCGGAAACTGCGAGGTTCCCCTGACGTTCCATTACTGGGCGGGAGCCTGATGGATCCGGCGGGTTGAATTTTAAAATCGGAGGCGAGGTCCTGATAAGACAGTACGGCAAGCTCGATACCGTTTCGGGTAAGAAAACCGCGGACGAAGCGTCGGACATCCATTGAAGTTAAGACGATCGGGCGCGTCTGGCCCGGTGCCGTGCTCGAAAAGACCTGCCGCATTTGTGACAGCAGCGCCTCGCTTTGCCGATCCTCTAGTGCGAGGTAGGGGCCTGCAGCCGTTTCCCGAACCGCGCAGCGCACCACATCCTCAGTCTCACGTTCCATGACGAAGGCAGGTAGGACACCGTGTCTGCCATAGCGGTGACAGATCTGCCGCTTCATTCCAGAACGAACGTGTTCCGTGAGCAGGGCGACGTTTTGCTCACGTTCGCTCCATTCGGCCAATGCCTCCAAGACGAGCCGGGTATTTCGGATTGGTATACCTTCGCCCAAGAGGCGGCGCAGCACATCTGCAATCCGGGGGATCGGCGTGGTACGCAGCACCTCCTTCACCAGATCAGAGTATTCCTGCTCCATCCGGCCCAGTAGTTGGCGGGTCTCTTGGATACCCACCAAGCGCGGCGCATGGCAAGTCAACGTCGCATGGACACGCATCGCAAGGAGTTCGCTGGGACTATGATGCCGGATACCGGCGGCTTTGAGCGCCGGCTCGTGGCTTTGTTCAACCCAAATTCTGTGGGTTTCAGGATCATGCCGAAAAGGGATGCCGCTTGACTCAATCTTCTTCAGATCGTCTGCGAGGGAAAGCTGCGCCGGATTAATCAAATCCTGTTCGACGGGCACGCCTTCGACATCTATCCTGAATTGCGACTCGGGCAGCTGCTGGTCGACATCGACTGGGATCGGAGGAACGATAATGCCGAGATCGGCCGAGACTAGTTGGGAAATACGCGCAATGTGCTGCCGCAATTCGACCTGGTCGATCGCATTCGTAAGGCTCGGCGCGAGGAAGACGCCAATGGGATTTGGCTGCGCAGCCACGTTTCGCGTTTGAGACTCCGCCGGAGTTACAGTTGTAGCATCGACTTTGTCGGCATCTAGGACGTCACCTTTGACGAAGCTTGCCGCCGCGAAGACTGCGGCCAACATAAAAAAGACAGGCAGAGGGAAACCAGGAACGAAGCCCATGGCCACCAGGACGCAGGCCGTCAACCGCAATGCTCGTGTACTGGCGGTGAGTTGATTGGCTATGTCCTCACCGAGGTTGAGTTTCGAAGCCCCAGTTACACGAGTAACCATGGTTGCCGCTGTAATTGAGAGCAGCAGGGCGGGAATCTGCGAGATTAACGCATCACCTATCGTCAGCAGAGTGTAGTGATGCAGCACCTGGGCGAACGACATGCCCTTCGAGAGCAGGCCGATGGAAATTCCGCCCAGCATGTTGATGCAGATAACCACTAGCCCGGCGATGGAATCACCCTTCACAAACTTCATCGCGCCGTCCATCGCCCCATAAAGTTTGCTTTCTTTTTCTAATGCGGCGCGCCGCCTGCGGGATTCGTCGGCATCGATGTGACCGTTCCGCAACTCTGCGTCGATCGCCATTTGCTTGCCTGGCAAAGCATCGAGGGTGAAGCGCGCCGCCACTTCTGCCACGCGTTCGGCGCCTTTCGCGAGAACCATGAACTGCACCATGGTCACTACCAGAAATATAACGAAACCCACGACAATATTGCCTGAGATCACAAAACTGCCGAACGTGTGGATGATGCTGCCTGCCTCGCCCTCGGCCAGGATTAGTCGCGTCGTCGCGACGGTGAGCGCCAGACGGAATACCGTGGAAATCAAAATGACGCCGGGCAAAGAGGAAAAATCAAGTGGCGTGCTGACATACAGGGCCGCCATCAGCAGCAGTACAGCCAAACCCATGTTGAAGCCTATCAGCGCATCGACCGCCACGACCGGTATTGGCATGACCATCATACTGACGGCCAGAAGCAGCATCAACGCGACCATCAAGTCCGGGTTGGCCGGCGCATACTCGGTGAATTTACGCAGGGCGTTGGCCATGAGGTCCCTTCACGATCGTTTCTGAACACTCTGCTGCTACACAGGTGCAACGTAGCTCCAAGACCGCAGGCGCGTCGTCCGTGAGGCCGACCCCTGCAGCGGATGGCTGCGCATAAGATTCAAAGGCAAGTGCGAAGTTGACCGGTCATCAAGTCTGTCCAAGATCGTCAGCCCTGCGCTGGAATACTTTAATACGGGAGAGCAGCAAGGCGGCCATTTCGGCTTAGCATTACGCGACCGTCCTCGATCCGTTCGACCATCCAACCATCGTCCAAAAGAGCGCCGACGAAATATTTCTCTCCTTTGATGACAAGATACGGAAGCGACCCACGCCAGACAGCTTCGACTGCGATTGCGGATGGCGCCTTCTCATCGTCGATAATCACTCCATTCAACAGCGCTAGAGCGCCCCTCGTGCGATGATCGAACCACTGCTGCACTTTATGCCAACTGATGGCCGAAGCAGACGTGACCGTGCCCTCGACTGTCACAACACCCTCAGCGGCGCTGATCTTAATGTTGGACAGACCGGCTCTGTCGACTTCCTGTTGGAGGGCTTTAGCGGCTGTGAATGCAGTCTCATCATCAGTGCGATTATCAGGCAGCTTGGGTTCCCGGGCATCACCAGATAAATCGGCGTTCGATACAACAGCGTTGTCGTAGTAAGAGAAAATGGCCGAGAGCACGCCGATCCCGAGAGAACCGAGCAACACCAAGGCGAGCACAGATATCGAGAGGCGTGGTTTACCGATCGAACCAGATGACGCTGCATCCTGCACTGACCAGAGAATGGACATCGCGCCTGCATGAATGACGACAGGAAGGGGCGCGACAACCCGCTCGCCTGCGGCAATATTCCCGTTTCCCTCTATGCTGAGACCGGCAGCAAGCGCCTCGACCTCAAGTGTTTTGCCCAGAAGAGTGACGCGAAAATGATGCGGCGCGAGGCCCTGCTCGACGAAGACTATGTCGGCGTCGAGGCCGCTACCGATCAAGCTGGTTTCTAGAGCCGTCGTACCAGTCAGTTCACAATAGAGCCCTGAGATAACTTTGAATTGAAGCGAAATGGCGTCGTTCACTGACGATATCCAGACAAAAGAGAAGCCGCACGGCGAGTGGCATGCGGCTCATCTCGGCTCCACTTCGTGCCAATTGTGCTACGCAGTGCCTAGAGCCCCATCCGCATCACTGTACGCGTTCATCCGCCGCCTTCTTGGTTGTCTGGAGCTCGGTCGTAACAGTGCGCAGTAGCATACTCCTAGCCGTAGCCTCTGCGCTCACCGCTGCCAGTTCTGCGATTTGGGCCTGGAAGGCCGCAGCCCCAGCACCTTTGGCCGCTACGTTCTGGCCAGCCGCGGCGCCAGCTCCAACTGCACTCGTGACAGTACCTATTTTAGACATGTCATTTCCCTTTCTGTTACAATTGTGCCGTCACTAACGGCACGCACCTCCTGACGGGGGCCACCCAGCGTCAGGCATCCTCTTCAGTTTCTGCCATAGCTTCGTCGGCATCAGCCATGGCATCGTTCATAAGTTGCAGCGCAACCGATCGAAGAGCTAGTTCGAAGGCTTCGCTTTGAATTGCAGCCTGCGAGCGATCCCCAGAAATGGTCGGGCCATCCGTAACGCCGCTCCCGCGATCCGGCCTGTTGTGACCAGAGGGCCCGCCTGAATCGCGCGGCGGCTGTCCAGTCGAATGTCCATGCCCCCCTTTGCGGGCCAGGGAAACGCCGATGGAGCCAACTCCACTTCCAATCACTCCGACCATCAGCTACTCCTGCCTTAGCGGCGAATTGTAGATAACATCTACTTATGAGCTCCAGCTTTCGAAAAGCTGACAATTGTCAAAAAAGAAGCGCTATTGCATATAAACGTGCTGCACGATCTGGACTCCCTGGAACTCCGGCAGGCCGAGGCGGCGCTCAGTCCGATGCACTTGAGTGACATCAGCATACAACGGGCATGCCGACAGCAAGCGACAACCTGTTCGAAGAGCCGGTCGGCTCCAGGACAAAAAAACGCTAACGTGTGCAGTTGGACCAGCAGGGCGAGAAATTCGGCATTTTGCGCGAGCGTGAAGCTCTCTCAGGTTCGATGAAGCCTCGAATGCGCAAAGGCTTGCTTTACACGAAACTTCGGGCCGGCGAGACCAACTGCTTTGCGTATCGCCATTGCGGTGTCGGAGCCACCCGATGGCAAAAGAGGCCGGGCATCAAAGACGCTCCGGCCTCAATGTAAAGAACGGCCTCGAGGTGTTTTACGGGACTCGGGAGCAAAACCCCGAACGAACTACTACGATGGTCTCAAAGAAACCCTGCGTTCAAGCTCCTTTGCGCCTAAACACCGAATGGGTATCGCTCGTTAGCGCGTGGCAGTTTGTAACGCTCTTTCGTTCCCTGTCCATGACATGAGGGCCGGTCTTGGCAGATGGGGCCCGGCCGTCGCGACCAAATCTGGCGAGAATCCGGTCACATGAAGTCATCTTCGTAAGTCTCGTAAGAGCAGCTGGTTGAACACTGTGCGGTTTCAGCATCCTCAAATTTGCGGAGATAGAGCGGCGGTTTGTCTTTACGCCGCCATTCAGCGGCACTGGTCTGCGTCCATTTGTCGGGATGCTGTTTGGGGTCAAGGACCATGTCGCAATCATCCACTTCAACAAACCCCATCATCGCTGCACGGGCTTTCGCCTCTGGGTTTTCCGCGCGCCAGTTCAGCAACGGTCGTTCGCCGTCCCTCCGAAGTTGGTGCTCGAGCAGAATATCGCCTGCATTCTCAACGAGAGGATGGGCGACTTGAAGATCCACGGTGGAGGTAATCTCTTGGTGACCAGGAAATTGGTCTCTCCAACTTTTGGATTCGAACTCTTCTTCCATGCTGAACCCACCTTCCGTTCTCATCAGTCCAACACACTGGTTTCCCAACTGGTAACTGAAATATCGAGCGTTCTCAGAATCCCGACGAATGCCGTATTGCTGAGCAACGTCCGCAGTGCGTCTGGCTTTTGCGGACACGAAGTCTGAATATTCCTGTGGATTGTCGGCGATGTCAGTGATTTCTTTGCCATGAAATTTCCTGATCTCCCTCCTGAACGTCTTCAGATCAATCGGCACGACCGGAGGTTCGTGATCGAGGGTATATCTGGATGAACCGCCGTTGGAATCCGATCTGTCTAAGTGCATTCGGGCAAACGTGTCCGCGAACTCTTGGGTTTCTGCATCCGTTTGCTTGCTGGCACTCTGCGTGTAGTGGAAATCGGACGAGCTATCAATTCGACCGTACATGGCGATCTTGTACTCCTATTTTTTCGCATTGAGAGCGGCTGGCTAGGGGAAACGGGTCAAGATAGACCCGCACAACTGACGTTCAGCTGACTAGTGGGACTTTCAGCGCGGACAAAAAGCTTTCTACCGCTATTTGCCAATACTCGGGTTCACTGGCTCTGTTGCTGCTTGCGCGGACGGCCGGAGCTCGGAACCATTGAACCATTATCGGCTTGGGTGGCAGATCTGGCTGGAACGGACGTGTCGTGGAAGTTTGGGCTTAAGCCTACTGTTTGCGCCGCCGCGTTTCCAATTTGCTGAAGCGTCGACGTTATCGCTGAGGTTCGCAGCATTTGACGCCATCTGTAGAAAAAAATGAACGATCGATCTCGTGGCGACGAGCAATGTCCGCCACAGACGTGTTGCCATTCGAAGTCTACGACCCTGTTGCTTTAACCCGGGCACGCGTCATGACGCGGGAACTCTGCACGCACGGATATGGCGGGGGCGCCGGACCAGCGTCCCTGCGGCCGCCGTTACGTCCGACCCCAACACGTGCGGCACCTCTATCGATTCTCAGCCACAACTACCATTTGAAACAACGTGTCGCCACCGACGGACATGCCAAACCTGAACGACAAGCGCGAGCCACGTTTGCCGCCATTCGCAGAACCGATTGCCAGATGATCCCGCCGTGCGATGTGCTTGCGGCAGCACTGTTTCTTCCTGGGCCATCCATTGCGTCCCGACTTAAAGCCAAAGGAATCACGCCCGGAAGTCAATGTCTTCAAAGTTCTTTTCCGAATTCAGGGATGCTCAGGCCAAACCTGCGGCCAAGAGTGCTCTCGCGATGGGCTCGAAATATTGCATGGGGATGGCGGTGCCCAGTTTCGTTGTGCTCATGAGTTGGTGCGCTAGGACATGATCATCGACAATCTTGAGACGCAGATTCTGCGCCTCGCGAAACATATCTGAAGCGGCCTCGCCCTCGGCGCGGCAAACTAAGATCGGAACTCCGGTCTCACCACGAACGTAACGCAGACCGATCAGCACCGCAGTTCCTCTGTAGACTAACGTGGCGCGATGCACACCAAGCGGAGGCTCGCTAGCCATCTCGTTGCGAATGCGACGCCGTTCACCCTTCAATTCTGGCGTTCCTTGCTGTTCCTTCAACTCGCGCTTTATTTCCGTCTTCGTCATGCGCATTTCACGCAGAAATAGCGCACGCTGCAACAGCAGATCGATCAGTCCGCCGATCAGAAGTGCGCCGGCGCCAATTCCGATCAGCTGTTTCGCTCCGGTAAAGACGACGCCGAAACAGCCCATTCCGCAGACCGGCAGATACACCATCGTCTTCCATAAACCGAGAAAGAAGAGGGAAAAGGTCCCGCCGAGAACCAACACCTTGAACAGCGTTTTGCCAACCTCGACTGCCGAACGCGCCGACCCCAAGCGCTTCAGCCATTGAAAAGGATTGATTTTTTCGAAGTTGGGCTTCATTGGCTCGAGAGAGAATACAAATCCTCTATTGGCCAGTAATGCAGCCAAGATTACCGCGCCAAAAAGAGCTGAGAGCAGCGGGCCAACGGTTGCCAGGGTGAGTTCGACTAGCAGAACCAGCGCCTGCCGGACCGCGAGATTGAAAGGCAGGTTTTGCAGCTTGTCGGTTAATAGTAGCGCTTCCCTGCATTTATCTTCGATAACGCTACCTCTTAGCCATAAGTAGGCAAGCCCAGCGCAAGTGGCGGCCGCGCGGACAAAATCCGAGCTACGCGGTATTTGACCTCTTTTGCGCGCGTCGCTCAGCTTCTTAGGGGTAGCGCCGTGTGATTTCTCTTCGCTCGTATCGCTCATTTCAGCAACTTGTCGAGCCACCCAAGCGTGCCGTCCGCTTGCGTGATCTCAAGTTTAATGCCCTCGAGCAAATAGGTAGCGTAGGTAACCATGATGATCGGAAAGACGATATTCTTGATCGGCGGGGAGAGCTGGCCAGATTTGAATTGTGGCGCAAAGCGACGTAGCATCATCATTGATATATCAATCAGTCCCAAAAAGAAGACTACAGGCCCCGAGACTAATAATGTCGTGCGCATGATGTGGTCGAGGAGCCCGAATAACTCCACTGCGCCTTGGGTACTCAATGATGGCTGAAACCGATATACGGGCCAGATTGAGTAGCTACCATAGAGGGCGCTGAGCACAGCTTCCACGCCCCCCGCTGCGACGAAGATCGTAATTGCAGTGATTCCGAGAAATACTCCCATAGCGGAAGCCTGACTGCTCGTTGCTGGGTCGGCCTGAGTAGACGGGCTGGTGATGCCGCGCTGGTTGTCGATAAACTCACCCGCAGCCTGAAGGCCCCATAAAGGAATTCCGAGAAAAGTGCCAAGTAGCACGCCGACAAACACCTCCTTTAGTCCGAGCAGGGGTATCTGGATCAGACTTGTTTCCGGATCCAGCGCCTGCAATCCGTCGCTGACGTGTGCCAAGCAGGGTAGTCCGAAGGCGATAGCCAGGCAGCCGCGGATCAGCCCGCCAATTTGAGATCGTGTAAATACAGGAAGGATCAGCATTATGCCCAGCGCGCGGGCCGCTCCAAGACCGGCTGCCGCAACGAGTTCGATAGCCGCATGGAGCAAGATCTGAATCTCGGCAGGTGACAAATACATAGCGCAGACTAATAGCCGAGTGTCATTGCTGGAAACTCGGTAAAGATCTGGTCCGCGAGCTCGATGAGCGGAGCGCTCAGCACAGGCGCAAACAGGCCAATCACCGCGACAACGACCAGGAGCTTCACAGTGAGTGGCAGGCTTTCATCCTGGATCTGCGTTGCTGCCTGGATGATGCCAATGGTTAGGCCAACAATCACCGATGCAATGAGCGGTGGCAGAATCCAGATCATGAAAACCACCAGTGATTGGCTCATTAGACTAACAATACTGGATCCGGTAATCATAAAGCTCCCGGCATCGTATAACTGAGCACAAGTCCGTGCATCAATCTTGACCAGCCATCAATAGCGACGAACAAGAATAGTTTGAACGGGACAGCTATAATCGTCGGGGATACCATCGACATCCCCATGGCCATCAATATCGTCGTGACGATAAGATCAATGACGATAAAGGGTAGATAAAGGAGGAAGCCGATTTCGAACGCGCGCTTTAGTTCTGATATCAGAAAAGATGGAACAAGAATGGCGAAATCATCTGCTGTGACTCTAGCGCGCATTTCCTCAGGCCAGACCTTTTCCGTCGAGGAGAGGAAAAATCGCCGCTGCTCTTCGTTTGTGAACTTCTTGAGATGTTCAAGCAAGGGCTGACTTCCTGCTTTGGCGGCTTCAGCCCAGTCGTCGAGCGATTGATAACGGAGTCTCGGATCTGTTATCCGATCATAGGTCTGCTCAGCAATGGGTGCGCTGACGAACATGGTGAGGATAAGTGCGGCTGCGTACAGCACTATGTTAGGTGGTATCGTCTGGGTCCCGAGTGCGTTGCGGACGAGGAACAGAACAACTGATACTTTTACAAACGCCGTGGTTGTGACGACCGCTAACACCAGCAAGCCGAGTGCCGCGGTTATCGCAAGAAGGGCCAGAATTGCCGGCTGCATTTCAGTCATTGCATGCCAACCTTCCACGGAGTCTGATGCCCAACTCATCTCCGATGCGCACGATGTCGCCACGTCCGATACACCGACCATTGGCAACTATGTCTACAAGGCCATCGATTGGCCGCCCAAGTTCAAAAACATGCCCATCGCCGGCACTCCTCAAATCGCCCAAAGAGATGGGCCAGCGGCCGCATTCAAAGACAAGCACGATCTCTATGTCATCGAGATCGGCATCCGACGGCCTTAGTTGCGATTCGGTTTCTGTCATATGCGCATACTCCAAGGGGCGTGATTGCGGGCGGAAAGGTCCCCGCAGGACTAGGTGGTCGCCCTCAAGGTCTGCCCTGGTCCATAACTGACCCACAGACAGAGCGATTTGGCCACGGCCGAACGGCGATATGT
Organism: Sinorhizobium fredii USDA 257; assembly: GCF_000265205.3. NCBI lineage: Bacteria > Pseudomonadati > Pseudomonadota > Alphaproteobacteria > Hyphomicrobiales > Rhizobiaceae > Ensifer > Ensifer fredii. Next base: position 50,246 of record NT_187151.1, on the reverse strand, counting down.
CTGGCAACAGAGCATCACCGACGGATGCTTTTCGAAGGAGCGCCGCCGAAGCTCGAAGCGTGCCGATCTCACCTGCAATTATGACCGGAAGGTCTGGGGAAAGCTCGCGCGGTTGCCGCGGCAATTGGCCAAGCAGTTCGGCCAGCGCGCGGAACGCAAACGGCACCAAGCCATCAAGAGGCGAGAAGAGGGACAGGCGACCCTTGCCACTGACCGAGCCGAAGACGATCTCCAGTTCCACATAAGGAGCCAATGTTATGGCTTTACCCACGCGAAGGAGATGCAAGGTCCGGTTCGTCTTATCCTCCAGTCGAGCGATAAGCGGCTCGAGCGCAAGTTCGAGAATGAGCGATGCAGTTGGCTCGGTAGGAAAAGCAAGCCCGCTCTGCACTGTCGAGACGAGCGCCTCTACAAGCGGTCGAGAGAGCGACAAGACGACCGTTTCACCTCCCAAATCCCAAATGCAGTCAAACATCGGAATGGCAGAAGACTCGTGTTGCCAAACAAGTCCTTCCATCGACACCGAAAGTGGTTTGTCGCCGACACGGCTCTGAAACGGCCCGCGTGAAGCCGCTATGTCGTTGATCCACGCGACGACCTCGGGGGACAGTGTCAGCGCTGGTTCGAATATGGTGCGTCTGGCCACGCCAGTCATCAAAGCGGATCTTAGGTGCACGATGCGGTCAATCCGAAACTTGCAGTTACCGGAACTCGTTGCGTGATCTCTGGGCGAGCGAACCCCTCCCATACCGCAGTAATATCTCGTCGTCGGCCTCTATCTCACCTGCGGCTTCAGAAAGAATATCGACGGCGCGCCGGAGGTCATCCTGGATCTGTTGCCATTTGTGCCGTGCTTCCGAACGCTTCACCAACAGGGCCTTTGCCTCAGACGCCGCTGTCTCGGCCTGCTCTTGAGCGATGCGCGCGTCGTCAAGTACCTGGCCTCTGATAGTGATCTCAGCCGCAAGCCGCTCTATATGAAGGTGGTGATGGTCGAGTGCGGCGCTGGACAAGGTGTTCAGCGACGTTAGTTCTTGGTAGAGTTGAGCTTCCTTTCCAGCACGCTGTTGCTGTGCGATTTCAAGCTCCCGAGAGGCATTCTGTGCGGCTACAATGGCCATGTGGTGCTGAGCTTCCTTCTTCGACAGTTTCCTACGGGCGTCGCGCTCGCGCATTTCCTTTAAAAGCCGTAGCCTTGAAGCGTAAGCATAATTCACGAGGTCAAACGCGACATCCATCCGACCGTCTCCTCAAAATCTGATACCTCGTCTTCGCTCTGGCGCAAAAACTCTTTCAACTCACCAATTGACGCGACGGCGCGGTCAGTAAGGGGTCGCCGCCTTGCTTGTATTCGCCGACGTTGATCAGAAACTCGCACTCTGCATAGCGCGCGAGGAGATCACGAAAGAAGGATGCTGCCTTGCGATGCGTCTCAGAAACGACCGCATCCATAACTCGGCTGCGACTCTGCAGCACGTCGATAGCTGGGAAATGGGATCGCGCCGCAAGAGCGCGTGAGAGGACGATATGTCCGTCGACAATGCCGCGCGATTCCTCGGCGATCGGATCGCCTGTGCCATCACCTTCGACAAGCACAGTATAGAAGGCTGTGATTGAACCGCGCTCACCCATGCCGGCGCGCTCCAGCAGGCCTGGCAGTGCGGCAAAAACAGAAGGAGGAAAGCCCCGCCGGGTCGGCGGCTCTCCCGCAGCAAGACCTATCTCGCGCATCGCACGGCAGAAGCGCGTCAGCGAGTCCAACAGGAGAGCGACACGCAGCCCTTGTTCGCGAAAGTACTCCGCCAGGGCGGTCGCCATAGGAGCACATTGCGCCCGCTCCGTTGCCGAGCGATCGGAGGTCTCAACCACAACTATCGCACGGCGGAGGCCTTCCTCCCCAAGATGCCGCTCTACGAATTCACGTACTTCGCGGCCACGCTCGCCTATCAGCGCGACTATGACGACATCGGCGGCAGCACCTTTTACGATTTGTGATATTAGCGTCGACTTGCCCCCGCCAGGCTCGCCATAAATCCCGATCCGCTGCCCCTCACCGCATGTGAGGAGACCATCGAGCGCGCGCACCCCAAGCGGGAATGGCCGCTCAACCATGCGCCTCGTCATTGGATTGGGCGCCCTGCCGTGCAGCGGACGAACTTCGGTGGTTTTAACTTCGCCTTTGCCGTCGAGTGGACGGCAGCGGCTGTCGATCACACGGCCAAGCAAATCGGGGCCGATCGGCACTTCACGCATTCGTCCAGTGGAGACGACTTCCGCGCGGCTGGACAGACCCGCCAAGCCTCCGATCGGCGTGAGCAGCACGCCATTGTCCAACAAGCCGATTACCTCTGCTTCGAGCGACAGACCGGTTCGCGTATCCTGCAGCAGACAAAGTTCCCCAATCCGAGCCTCTGGCAAGACGGCATGGATCAGGGTACCAACAGCCCTCGTGATCCGTCCTCGCACGACGCGCGTATCGATTCTCTTTGCCGTGGACCACAAAGACGAGATCGCTGGCTCGAGAGGAGTCCCCTCAAGGCTATTATGCTGTGGTACCGGAGTGATCACAGTTCTCCTTCTTCAGAAAGGTACTCGAAGCCAAGGCGCAGCGCGCGCATCTGCGCATCAAGTCCAAGAGCGACGTTGCCATACTCGCTCCACAGCACACACTCTTGCGGCGACAACGTAGGATCCGTTTCAATTCGAACCTTCGGCCGCTTCTCCCGTCCGTCGCAACCGGCGAACTCGCGCGCGAGCATATCGACTTGCGTGGCACACACATGAAGGCAAACTTCTTCCGCGCCGTTGTATCTGCGCTCAATCGCGTGACGAACAGCCCTCACCAACAGCTCACCCGGATTGAAAGCACCTAAAAGATCGCTCAGTATCTCTATGACAAGCTGTGGCAATTCCTTTTCCAGAACTGCCTTTCGTTGCGCTACTTCGGTGACTGCTCGTGCAATCAGCCCTGACATTTCCTCGGCGCCTGTATTCAACCCCTCGGCGTAGCCGCGGGCCCGCTCCCTCTGATAAGCGGCGCGTGCCCAGGTACGGACCCGCTGCTGATGCCGTTTTGCTGCGGCAAGCGCATCTCCAGCGCTGTGCCAGATATTAAGCTCACTCGCGGGTATCAGTGGCCCCAATGGGCGCATCTGCGGCGCGACGGGTGCTGCTGAAATGTCGGCTGTCATATCACGGGCTCTCCATCTCGAAATGGGCTATCACGAGCGAAAACAACCCGCTTGAGGCACCATCGTGCTCAGGCGCCGGGTTCTCCGCGGCTGTACCGAGCGGCAAGCGTAGAAGCACGCGGTTCCGCTCAAGCGCTGGTCTTATGTTGAGCCAAGCACCAAGACAAGCATGTCCATCGTGTTCTATTTGCAACGCGAGTTTTTCCGGATCAGAGATCAATTTGTCTGCGATAGCATGCGCCAGATGTCGGATGCCAAATGCGTGCGCATCAGCGCCAATACGTTCAACGAGACGGGCGAGGTCACGCTGAGAAACGACTTTCAGAAGCGAACGGGCATGCCAAATACTTCCGGCAAGAAGAGCAGCGCGACGAGGATCATGGCCGCGCAGGAGATCGGGCCCCCATCCGATTCGGTTCCAATCCATGTCATTGCCAAGCAGCAATTCTGCCAGTCGTGGCTGAAGCCTCGCACACTTCTGCAACTGCACCACTGTCGCAGCCGACAACTCCGGATCGAGACGGGCGGCAAGACGCGTCGGATGGGTCGACGCAGCAAGCTCGCTCCTGGGAACGGAGTGCGATTGGAACGAAACATCAGGTTGGGTATTTTGTATCGCTATCGGCATTGGTAATTTCACCTACGCCCTAGCGCCGGTATCTTTTTACGAATAGCCGCGAGAGCGGAAACACCGGGGCGCTCCTGGACTCTAGATAGTTCGCCAGTTAATTGCCTGCGCCGATGCCCAAGAACGATGAACAAGAGGTAACACGTCACAGCGAACACTGCAGCGCCAACACCCACCGCGACAGCCAGGAGCGGCACTGGGATAGGCCTAGATGCTTGAGCCAAGTCAGGCTCCAGTAAAGACCGTTGCTCTTGTGCGGACCTTTCCACCGGCACCAAAACCACTTCTACCTTGTCGTAGGCCAAGCCTTCGATGCTTTCGGCGACGAGCATCTTTATCTTAGGCAGCAGAGCTGGGAGATTCGTTTTGGCGTCGTGGCGGATAAAAACCGAGGCCGATGACGGTGTGTCGCCTGCTCGCAGCAGGTCGTTATGCGGCAGTACCACATGAACACGCGCCGAGAACACGCCATCGATATCGCTGATTGTATGCGACAACTCTTCGCTAAGGGCATAAACGTAACGTGCACGCTCCTCGGTCGGTGATGCAATAAGGCCCGAACCTTGGAATATTTCGCCAAGGTTCTTGAAAGATTGGCGCGGCAGCCCCTTGCCATTCAGGAGCTTGATTGAGAAGGCGAGCAACTTTTCGTCGACCTGGATTGTGCTGGTGCCATCCTTACCGGCCACCCGGACCGCATCAACCCCGTTGTCCATCAGAAGCGCGAGCATCTCATTCGCCTCGCGCTCTTGCAACTGGGTATAGAGATCGACCTTGCAACTGCTCAGAGCCAGGAGAAGTGGCAGCACGACGAGGCGAAGCGGTCGCCGGCCAGACGTGTCGCTGCTCGTTGTGTCGCCATGGGCTGAGCCGAACATGCGCGCTACTCACCCTTCCTTTAATAGTTTGTTTACGGATGAGGTGATGCCGCTGATACCCTTCGAAACAAGAGCAACTTGGGTCACGCCATTATAAAGATCCCGCAGACCGGCAACCATCACGTCAAAATCATGCCCCCCTTGCGGGATTCCCAACCTTTCGGTGCCCGCCCCATCTTCGACAGGGAGCTTCTGCGACGGCCCGGGCGGAGCGCCGCTTATAAGGGCCGCCTTATGGTTGGGCGCGGCAGCAGCAACTATACTATCCGGGCAAATCGCAGAAATCGTCTGCAGCACGCGGTCCTTCAGCGGGCTCGTTGGCGCCGCGCGGTGAACGTCCATCGGCGGAGAAATAGGCGCCGTCCTCACTGGCGTTGAAGCAGTATCGTTTTTCATCGAATCAGCCGCCTGTGCCAGAGCACGCTCAAACTGAGCTTGCTCGCCGAATGACGATGACGCGACCCTGGGGAGACTGTTAGAGATTGACGTGACAGGCAGCATCATGAGAAGGACTCGATTACTTAACTCTTTGACGTGGAACTCTAGCGAGGCGAGCTGACGACACGCTGACTACCGGCAGCGTCGCTTGCCCATTGAAGAGTGATGTTAGTCGAGTTGAACCGCATGGGAGATTTTCAGATTTGGTTTATCAAGACGAGATGCCGACAACGCCGATCCCATTCACACCGCTTCATATGTTTAGGAGACTGCTCTGTGTCGGGCTTTTTCTATTTGCCGGAATCCACACAACCCTCGGGGCCACCCTGCCGCTCCCCTCGACCTCCTATAAGTATACGGTTCTAGATCAGGATCTCTCTGCCGCGTTGCAGGAGTTCGGCAACAACCTGAAAATCAGTGTTAACATCAGCGCAGAGGTGAAGGGGCGGATTCGCGGGCGTATACCGGAGTTGTCACCGCGCGAGTTCCTCGACCGATTGACCGATCTCTACGATCTCCAATGGTATTATGACGGGGTTGTGCTCTATGTGTCTGCTGCAAAAGAAGCACAAACTCGGATGCTTGTGTTGAGTTCAGTTCACTTTAGTGCTTTCAAGCTCGCCCTCGATAAGCTTGACATCTCTGATGAGCGCTATCCGGTGAGACCCGCGCCGGGAAATGGCCTGGTCTTAGTGTCCGGCCCGCCGCGCTTCATCGCGCTCATCGAGCAGACGTTGAACGGTCTACTGGCAGTGGCGCAGGCGCAGCCTCGCGCAACCGATACGCCCGCCAGGGAATCTGTGATGGTACTGTTTCGGGGCTCCTCCACCACGGTCGTCCGCGGCGGGAGACCGGAAGTCTTTTATACTTCTGAGATGCTGCCAGAGAACGACGATGGCGGGAAGGCTGAGCTGAGCAAGAAATGAAATTCAGACTTTAGGATTAGCACCTCACTGCGGTCACCTCTTGATTGTTATTCGTCTAAGCCTCGTCAGTTTCTCGAAAGCTAAACCGCTCATGATGTGAATCGGTAGCTCCAACGATGTCGCCGACCATTGTGCCGGAATTGACCTTTGTAGCTAGCATGGAGCGAAGCAATCAAAAAGCATAGTTACTCCAGCGGAGGCTTTAAGATTGTCACTTCGTGAGCGCAAGCGCCTTATAGAAGGTCCTTGTGGAGGGACAACATCACGTCTGAGGATGCACAATGTCGGCCAGCAACCTTTTACCAATGATCAGCTCTAATCCTGCACAGTTCGCCCAGGCGTCGCTCGCCAAAGCTTTCGCGCCTCGGGTAGCCCAGGGGCAGCAAAGCGTATTGTCCTTCGAAGCGATGCTGTCCACTAACATGCTAGACAGGATTGGTCCTTTAGCCAGTCGGGAGGACCTGCTGCCGCCGGATGCCGAGTCGACCTTGGAGGATTTGCAGAAGGACCCATTGGCCCTGCTGCCCCCCCACATGAGGGCGGCGATCGAATCAATGGATCAGACCCCGCAGTCGGCTGTTGCGATCGACGACCATTATGTCGCGCCAGCTCCCATACAAAGCTCGAGAATTACATGGAACGGTGGATCGCTGACTAAGCCTGAGTTGCAGATTGTCGCAGTGCTGAACCGTCACAAGGATCTGTGCCCACTCAGTTGGGAGTCGCTGGAGGCTAAAGTCAATGATCCCTCTACACCGCCGGATCTGAAAGCGGCAATCGAGGCATTGCTACAGGATCCCGAACTTTTTTATGCAATCGGCTCGCAGGGCGATGGTCGCTGTGGAGGCAAGATCACTGCGAAGGACTTGTCTGAATTTTCCAAACATCACCCACAAGTTGCCGCATTTCAGGAAAGCCAAGCGCAAAGCTACGCGCAGAACTACATCCCATCCGACAGCGCCGAGAATGCCCAGCCATCGGTCATGACCGAGAACGATGCTCTACGGGAGCTTTATCGGTACTCGGAATATCTTCCCAAGAACCTGAGTCTGGCCGACTTCAAGCAGATCGTCGACGGCGAAGCGAAAACAGGCAAATGTCCACCCCAGGTCATTGCGGCGGCTCAATACTTCGTCAGTCATCCGGAAGAATGGAAGAGGTTGTACGGTGGTAATATAGATAAGGTCCACAAAGAGGACTTCCTGCAAGTGGCCTCCTCGTCGATGAGCCTCACACAAGCCGAGTTGGACACGCTCAAGACAATTAACAGCCATCAGGAGTTATTTTTCGGGAGCGGTGATCTCACACGCGACAAGCTGGCGAGTATGGCAGACGACAAGAGCTTGGATCCGAAAGTACGTGAAGCTGCCTCGCAGCTCCTTTCAGATCCTCTTCTGTTCGGTCTGCTAAACAATGCGATTACGGGCTATAAGACTCATCATGGATTTTTCGACTTCGGCGGCGGACATACGGTCGATTCTGGCAACGTCAGCAAAGAAGACTTTGGCCGTTTCTACACAAACATGACTACGGCAAACCGCACCGTTCAGCAGCCAAAGTTCCATGTGCCGGAAACTGAGGCTGCGCAGAACGCTGTCGCAGACATGAAGATGGGCCTGGCGGACCAGCCTGACATCAAGTCACCGAAAAAGAACGGCGGAGCCCTCATGCATGTCGTCGACTCCGTGCTGCGGGTAGGGTCTAAAGTGCTTGACTGGGCTGCAACGGCCGTGGGAGTGCTCAGCTTCATCCCGGGAATCGGACAGGTGGCCGATCTCGTATCCATGACGCTTGCATGCGAGGCGCAAGCCGCAAATCTCCTCCGTACAGCGATTACCGGAGGCAATATGAAGCAGGCGCTGATAGAGGCTGGCATAGGGGTCGCAGCACAAGCAGTCGGCCTTGTCTCGGGACCCGGGGTCAAGCTGGCTATTCGCAACGGGCTCGCAAGGAAGGCGATTGAAGAGGCCGCGACGGCCGGGATTAATCTGCCGCTTTCAATGGCGCAGCACTATGCAGAAGGCTATCTGAACGACCTGAAGGCACGCCTTACGGCCGACCATCCGGCCTAGGCCGTCGGCCTTCCCGGCTAGTTCATGACCCATTTTCCCATGTGGGTATCCTCACCGCGCCTCGCCGGCCGCTGTCGCTTGCACATTTGCGAGCGACGAGGCAGCGAACGCGCAGGAGACTAGACGTGAACGCGGATAATCAAGATATGTGCGATGCGAAAGAGCGAGCGTGAGGCCGGACCGCATGGAACATTGCCCTCTCTCCGCAGCACAATTGATCCCAACAGAAGAGGTGAACCCTGACAGGGTCGATGCACTGCAGGCCCAAATCCTGCAAACAGGCTCATGGACCGTGCCAATAACAGCCGAGAAGGATGCCTTATTCGTGATTGACGACTATCACCGGTTGACGGCTGCGCATCGCCTCCGGCTCACCAGGATGCCGGTGCTTCTTCTCGACAACGATTCGGTGCGGGTAGAGAGTTGGCGCCCAGGTGGGAACATTACTCCGGCTGAAATCTTCGCGATGGCGCGCAGCGGCCGCAAGTTTCCCTACAAGACGACCCGGCACGTTTTTGCCCACGGCTTGCCGACATGCGATGTGCCGCTTGAGCTTTTGAGCAGTCCCACTCCGATGGACATGGCGCCGGTCTTTTCCGCGGGGGCGCTGTGATGACGAAGATCGGCCATGGGCTGCCACCGATTCTGCGATCGGCGACTGCGGACCTTCTCACCAAATACGGTCCTCTTCTTTTCGATTGGGCCGCCCGCCACGGCTCCCCGCTCAATCTGGTCTGGCCGGATGCGTTGCGGGAGAATCTTGCCGCCTTGAAGGGCGTACTGACGGAGCGCCGCGTCGAGCATGCGATCTATTACGGGGCGAAGGCCAACAAATCGCCCGGGCTCATGCAGGCAGCGCTCAGCGCAGGCGCCGGGCTCGACGTCTCCAGCCTCTACGAGCTTCGCGACGCAAGGCGGCTTGGGGCCGATGGTGCCAGGCTTGTGGCGACGGGACCGGCGAAGACGAGCGCATTTCATCAAGCGCTGATCAATTGCAACGCGCTGATATCGGTGGACTCGCCGGAAGAACTGGAGGATCTCATCCACGGTCTGCCGGCAGATGCTGGCCAACAGCCGATCCTCTTGCGTTTGCGACCGAGGGACCAAAGCAAGAGCCGCTTCGGCATGCCGCCCGACGCGATTGTTCATTGCCTCGTTCGGCTTGCCGGCGAAGGCAGGCTCCGTTTCGACGGGCTGCATTTCCACCTTAGCGGCTATCGCCGGGAGACCCGTGTGGCAGCGCTCAGTGAGGCCGCCGACCTCATTGCCGAAGCCAGACGGATGGGATTTTTTCCGGGCATGATCGATATTGGCGGTGGCCTGCCTATCCAATATGTCGACCGAGCCAGGTACGACGCGCATCTCGCGGCGCAGGCGCCCGAGGACTACCGCACCGGGAAAATACCGGACTCTTTCTATCCCTATGGCAGCACTCTTTCAGCAGCCGACTGGCTGCACCGGCTCTTGGAGGCGGAGATGAACCAGGGCCGAAGCGTAGCCGGTTACCTGGCGCGTGAGGGTCTCACGCTGGCGATGGAGCCCGGCCGCGCTCTGGCCGACCAGGCGGCGATCACTGTCTTTCGAATCTCGCGGGTGAAGGCGCTCGGTCCGGATTCGCACGTCATCTTTGCAGCTTCAGCGCCTGCGAAACTTGGTTCGCCTCCGAATTCCTGATCGACCCTATTCTCGTGCCTGCCACCAAGGCGACCGTTCAATCGCCGCCGGTCCGCGCCTATCTGGCCGGCCATAGCTGCCTCGACGAGGACGTCATCAGCAACCGGTGGCTGACGTTCCCGACCGCGCCGCGCGCTGGCGACCTGCTCGTATACGCCAACACCGGCGGCTACCAGATGGACCTCCTCGAAAACGAGTTCCATCGCCATCCCATGCCCGCTCGCTTCTGCGTCATCGAAGACGCCGAAGGGCGGCCCAATCTCGTTCCCGACACAATTGGAGAGGTTTAGATGCTGCACACGACCGTAACACAATTGATCGGCCAGACGCCGGTCATGTCGATCGACGTGCCGGGCCGCAACGCCACCTTGGTTCTGAAGATCGAGAAGAACAATCCCGGCGGCTCGATGAAGGATCGTATGGCTCGCAGCATGGTGATTGCGGCCCTTGAGGATGGGCGCCTCGCTCCGGGCGGCACGATCGTTGAATCATCGTCGGGAAATACTGGCACGGGGCTGGCGCTCGCAGCGCTGGAATTCGGGCTGCGCTTCATTGCCGTGGTGGACCACCATGCAGCGCCCGACAAGATCCGCATGATGCGGGCGCTAGGGGCTGAGATCCGCTATGTCGAAGGCGACTTTCGCGAAGACGAGGTCGCAGTCGTCGAGCGCCAACGCCTCGCAGCGCAACTCGGCGCGCAGCTTCCGGGCGCGCTGTTCATGAACCAGTCCGACAACCCGGCAAATCCGGCAGGCTATACCGGCCTCGTGGACGAACTGGTTGCCCAGCTTCCCGACGGCATCGACGCCTTTGTCGGCTGCGTGGGGACCGGCGGCTCGATGACCGGAATCTCCCAGCGTGTGAAGCGTAACAATCCGGCCGTACGCACTATTGCCGTGGAGCCGGCCGGCTCGATCGTTTTCGGCAAGCCGGGGCACCCCTATTACCAGTCAGGAACGGGCACGCCCGCCGGCGATGAGGTCGGCAAGGTGCTGGACTATGGCTGCATCGACGAAGGCGTGCAGGTGACCGATACGCAAGCCTTCGAGACGGCGCGGTACATCGCCCGGCGCAAGGGACTGCTCGTTGGCGGCTCGACCGGCGGCGCCATCTACAAGGCGCTGGAGTTCATTGGCGCCGGCAAGCTCACCGGCACGGTCGTCACGACGGTTGCCGATGGCGGCGAGAAATATCTTGGCACGATTTTCGATGAGGAATGGATGGCGAAGCGCCGCCTGCTCGACCCGGCAATCGCTGCCCAGTTGGATGGCTGGCTATTCGGAAAGGCGCGGGCAGCATGAAGGTGACCATTTGCGGCGCTGGCCGCACCGGACATTTGAACGCGGTGCTGTTCAAGCAGAACCCGGGCATCGATGTTTCGGTCCTGACCACGTCCGCCACCGTGGCCGCGCGATGGGCGAGCGGGGGCGATCTCTGGCAAGCGGTGACGCGAGACGGTCGCACCCTGAGTGCTAGGCCCGACTACAGCGGAACCGACCCGAGCGCGGCGCTCGACAACGCTGACATGGTCCTCATAACGCAACCCGCCCAGGCAAGATCCGCGCTCTTGCATCGTATAGCGCCGTATTTGCCGACGGATAAGAGCGTCTATATCGGCGCGATTCCTGGCTTTTGCGGCTTCGACTGGCTCGCGGCAAAGGTGCTTTCGGGGCGTGACAATGTGGTGATCTGGGGCATGAAGGACGTGCCCCATATCGCCTATGATCTGATTGCAGGCCAGCGCGTGCGGATGGGCGGCGCCAAGGCAGAACTCTTCGTTGCCCTGGATCGCCGGGAAAGCGCTGCGAGCGCCGCCGCACTGATGGCGATGTTGAATCGCATCTACGAGGCGCCCGTCAACCTGCTCAAGGACTATCTCGAAATCACGCTGACGCCGGGCAACGCGCTGATGCACCCGGCCGTGCTCTACGCGCTCATCGGCCCCGGCGCACCGTGGGAAAAAAGACCGTTCGACGAAGCCCTGTGCTGGTGGAGCGACTGCCCACAAGCAGGCGCCGAGCTCCTGGAAGCTTGCGATGCGGAAAACCAAGCGATCCGCCGGGCGAGCGAGGCACGTCTCGGCATTGATCTCAGCTCAGTGAAGCCGCTTCAGCAGGAACTGATCGAGGCCTATGGCGACCAGATTGGGGATGACCGAACCATGTACACGCTTCTACGCACAAATCGCGCCTATGCGGGCATTCCTGCCCCCCTCGTTCCCAATCCACATGGCCCGGGGCTCGTCATCGATCGCGGAAGCCGCGCCTTCCATGAGGATATCGCTTTCGGACAGGCGCTGCTCGTCACGATGGCAGAACGGCTCGAGGCGACGGTACCGGCGATCGCCAAGACCTATCGCTGGGCGTGCGACTACCACGGCAAATTGGCTGCGGGTACACCAGACTATGTCCCAGCCGACTGGCCGGAGGCCGCCTGATGGACGAGAAGACGCCTTCCGTGACGAATCCCGTCGAGAACGAGGATCTTGCGCTTTTGACGCAGGCATCGCGCAACGCGATCAACCGGCTGGTGCGCTGCCTGTTCGCCGAGCGCCTGCTCGCGCCGAACGCCTTGCTGTGGGCACGCGAAGGCCGCCAGGCCTGGTTCCCCCTCTGGCCCTCGCAGCGCATGCTGCACTTCACCGATCTCAGCCTCGCGCCCGCCGGAACCTTGCGGAACCGTGGACAGATCGAAGTGCTGGACGGCACCGGGGCACGGCAGCGGATCGATGATCCGGCCGCCCTGATGCGGGAGGTTGCCCCCTCTCTCGCGATCACGCCCGCTTCTGACGGACTGGAGCATTTGCTGCGCGACGTGGACAACAGCATGCGCAACGACATGCTGGCGCGCCGCGAGCGCGGGCGCTGGAGCGCCAGGCTGCGCCAGGAAATCGCCGAAGCCGGTGCGCCCGGCTTCCTTGCCTATCTCGAAAGAAGCTTGCCGACGCATTTGGCCGCGATGACCCTCGACCAATGGGGCGCGCTCGAAGGCCACCCGTTCTATCCGACCTGGAAGGCCAAGCCCGGCCTGGCGGCGGAGGAGGTCGCCGCACTGTCCCCCGAGTTCGGCGCGCGCGTGCCCCTGCGCATTGCGGCGCTCCGCAGCAGCTGGGCCTACGTCGAGAAGATGCCGCATGTCGGAAGCTATTCGGAATGGTTCGCTGAGAACTTCCCGGATCTCTCGCGCGATTGGGCGGAGGGCCTGAAAGCGCGGGGCCAGTCACCCGAGGACTGGCTGCCTCTGCCGGTCCACGCCTGGCATCTGGAGCACTTCGTGCGCCGCGAATTCGCGGCAGAGATCGAAGCCGGCATTTTCGATCCTGACGGCCCGGAGATCGTGACGTTGCCGTCCATGTCGTTTCGCACGATGCTGCCGAAGACCGAGGCGCCAAGACCCTTCATCAAACTGCCGGTTGCGATCTGGATGACGAGTGAGCAGCGCACGCTGCAGGCGAAGTCGATCCATATGGGACCGCGCCTCAGCACGCTGATTTCCGACATTGTGTCGGAGGAGGATGACCTCAGGTGCAGGCTGGAGATCCTTACTGAAGAGCTTGGGGCGATTCTGCGTCATCCCGAAACCGGCGACGAGCATCTCGGCCGCTTTCTTTGGGTGGTCTATCGCAAGGCCGATGCTCTTGCCCGTCGAGATGGCCTGCTGCCGGTAACCGTCGCCGCGCTTCTGACCGCTGGCCCTGTCGACGGCCGGCCACTGATCTGCGAACTCATCGGAAAAAGCGGCGACGAGAGCGAAGCGGCGATCGCTGTGTTCTTCCGGCTCTATGCTCGCACCGTTGTCCGACCGACTCTGGCCATGTATCTCCTCTACGGCATTGCATTCGAGGCGCATCAACAAAACAGCACGGTCCTTTTCGATGATCGCGGCCTGCCACGGAAGCTCTTGATCCGCGATTTCGGTGACGGCCGCAGTTTTGCACCGCTCTTCACCGAACGCGGTTATGAGCTGCAGCCGTTCAGTCGAGGGGGCATCCTGCCAACCACCTTCGACGACGATATCAGCCTCGTGCGCTCGTTCCTCATCAATGCGTGCTTTGTCTGCCATCTTCACGAGATCGCCCTTTGCCTGACCGAGCAATATTCGGTTGCGGGTGACAGCCTTTGGCGCGTCCTCAGGGAAGAAACGGAAGAGGCGTTCGAGACGTTGCGGCCGCGCATGCTCTCGGATGCGTTCTGGCTCGAGGAACGCCAGGCCTTCCTCGAACGGCCCTGGCCGGCACGCTCGGTCCTGCGGATGCATCTCGAGCGCTATCGCGACTACCGCATCGAGCACCAATTGCCCAATCCGTTGGCGAGTGCGGAATGACCAGGACAGTCGCGGTCCTGCGCGGTTTCGGACCCGACTTCGCGCTGCTGTTCGGACTTCAATTCATCTCCATGGGCGCCATGGAGATGAACGGTCCCTTCTGGCCGATTCAGATCAAGGCATTGAGCCCCTCGGACAGCGTCTTTGGCCTCGCGGGTATCGGCGTCTACGTCTGCCCGATGCTCGGCGTATCGCTGACGAGTGCCTTTTGGGGACGTATGGGCGACCGGTACGGCAATCGCCTGATGATGGTCCGGGCCTTGCTGGGCCTGGCGATCACGCAACTGCTCGTCGCCTTCGCCCAGGATGTCTGGACCATTCTGGCGTTGCGCTTTCTGCAGGGGGCCTGCGCTGGCTATATCGCTCCGGCCCAGGCCTACGGCGTTGAGGTCACCGGCGGGCGCGATCGCGCCCGCCTCTTCGCCTGGCTGCAGGTGGCGACGAATGTCGGCTCGCTGGGCGGCGCTTTCCTCGGCGGGCTCATCCTCGACGCCTTGCCTTTTGCGGCCGTCAACCTCACCGCCGGGGTGATCTGCGCATTCTGTGCCGCAGTCGCCTGGACAAGCCTGCCGGTTCCACCAGGAGGAGCGGGACTCACGAAAACCGCGAAAGCAACAACAGTCTCTTGCGCGCCTTCCACGGGGGTGTCCGTGTTCGGACTACTTGCTCTGATGGGATTGCTGCTTGCGAGCAGGATGGTGCTGCAGGTGCCCTTTTCCCTCTATATGTCGGAGGTCTACGGCTCTCAGCATTGGATCACGGGATTGAGCTATGGCCTTCTTGCGCTCGGCTTTGTGGTCGCAGCGCCGGTGTGGGCCCGGACCTTCGAAGGGCGAGAGCCGTCTTTTGTGCTCGGATGTAACGTGCTGATCGCTGGCGGATGCTTCGTCGCCACCGGGCTCGCTGGCTCGACCCGTGCGATAGGGCTGTACGCAGCGCTCTATTTTGCCTGGGGCGCGCTGCTTGGAGGAACGACACCGGTTCTCCTGTCGCTCGTCTCGGCCGCGACGCGAAGCGAAAGGCAGGGATCGGTCCTGGGGCTTGCGCAGACCTGCCAGCAGGGCGCTTCGGTCGTCGGGATCATTGCAGGAGTCGCCGCCACGCAACGGTTTGGGCTCAAGGCAGCTTTCCCGCTCGTCACGGGCCTCTACGGCCTGTCTTTTCTCGTGGCGCTCGGCCTGTGGCTGAAGGCGCGCCAATCACGTCGGTAAAGAAGAAATATCGTGTTGAAACATTGTCTCTTGGCGCGTGCCATGTTGACAGCTGTTGTCTCTATCATCCTGGATCTGTCGACGGGCTTCGCCAGCGACGCGACGTTCGAGCGAACATAAGTCCGGTCTTCATTCGGTCCATCTGATTGTCAGCTTCTCGAAAGGTATCTCTCTTACAATTGCAGGGCGAATTAGACGGTGATGCCGCCTCCGCATCGGAAAGGCTTGGGGCCTCCATATTTCAAAGGAGAAACAGGATGGATATCAATTCAACCCGCCCACTAAACGCAAGCCCACAGCCCGACTCTCCACCACCCGCCAACGAGAGTGCATTTGCGCATCAGCTGAGCGGATTTCAATATAGCCCTCCACATGCCGCTGACTCACTATTGCCGCAGGTTGAAGCCGATTCCCCATATTTGGACACCGGGCATCCCTACTCGCAGTATTTGGATTCGGCATATCCTTATCCATCACCTTGTGAATGGCAGCATGACCTGTATACCAGGACTAGGGAAAGGTCTCCCCATCCTAGCGAGCAGCGACCGCATGCTCGGGTGCTACAGGACGCGCCCGAACACGACCAGGATCAGCACGTGGAAGCCGCGGGACCGCGAGCTGGATCATGGCAAGTGGGGCCATCACGATCTGGACCGTCGCAAGCCGGGCCATCCTCGTCCGCCACCCCACTGAACGCAAGCCCACCGCCACATGCCACCGACTTAGAAACCGAGCATCCCTACTCGCAGTATTTGGATTGGGCGAATCCGTCATTGCTTGATTGGCAGCATGACCTGCATACGCGGGCTACAGCTTCTCCCGCGCCACTGACCGCTGAGAGGGGAAAGTCTCCCCAGCCTAGCGAGCAGCAACCGCATGCTCGCGCGCTGCAGGTGCCCGAATACGATCAGGATTTGATATGGCAGCGCGTGGATGCCGCGGGGCCGCAAGCTGGACCGTGGCAGGTGGGGCCATCACACTCTGGACCGTCGCAAGCCCGGCCATCGCACGCTTGGCCGTCCTCGTCCGCAGGGGCCGAGCCGACTGAACTTTCTGATTTCGTTATGGATAGCGGCGTTCGTGCGTGGGACCACTGGTTCTTAGCTCCTCACATGGCCTCAGAAGACCAGATGAGCATGCTAAGAGCCACGGGGCTAATGCCAACCGCAGAGGTCCCGACAACAACGTTTTTGATGATGGGCATGCCGCACGTTGCCGAATTCCGAGGCGAGGGAGTTATTCGCATCAGGCCATCGCTGGATTTTGACATTTGATCTGCGGACTCGGGTGCGGGCTTTCCTGCAGAGTAGGCGTTCACGATCGAAGCGCACAGCGTATGCCCGCAGCTGACAGGGGCAGGAATTCTTAGCACCCCCGTCTGACAGGCGCCATACGTTACAAGCGTCAAGATATTGACGCCAGCCAGACCTATATACACGTCGACTCAGCTTCGTATCGGCGAGACTGACGTACCGACCCTCTAACTGGCTGTCTGGGCGTCGATCGATCTTGCTTATGCACAAGCGCCGATAGGGGCTCAACAATTTCCGTGCCGACTGACACCCCGGCAAGTGATCATATGTGGACGCCCCCTATGGCAAGGGCTTTTTGTCGGGTGGTTTGATCGGTTGCTTTCATATGTCCGGCCTGTTTGTGCGGTATGAAGTTTGACCGCTGGCCCTGATGGAAATCCGCCGATGAGGACCCTGATCAAGCTGGCGCGCGTTTGAAGCGCATTGAATCAGACGGGTTGGCCTCACCATTGGCTCGATCGTTACACATCATCGACTGCCGTTACCAATTCCGGTTCTCTGGGATTGAACTCAGGCGATCATTTCATGGGCCCGATAGGCTTCCTTGCGGGTCAGCACGACCCATGCGATCCGCGCGAGTTTATTGGCGAGGGCAACGGAGACCAGCCTGAACGGCTTTTTCTCCAGGAGCTTTCTGATCCAGTTCGCCAGGGGCGTTGCCTTGTCCTTCGTATGACGGATAACGGCGGTGGCGCCGACGACGAGCAACCTCCGCAAGTATCGGTCTCCCTGCTTGGAGATGCCGCCGAGCTGGGTTTTTCCTCCGGTCGAACACTGCTGCGGCGTCAGGCCGAGCCAGGCGGCAAATTGCCTGCCGGAGCGGAATTGCTCGGGATCGGTGACGGTGGCGGCGACCGCCGTGGCTGTGACTATGCCGAGGCCGGGGATAGCGGAGAGCCGGCGACTGGCCTCGCTGTCGGCATGCCAAGCGAGAAGTTGCTGATCCAGCGCAGCGATCTCATCGGCAAACACCAGGATCTGCCGGATCAGAATGTCCAGCGTGGTCCGGGCATAGGAGGGCAAGCTGCTCTCGCCAGACAGCGCTTGCTGCGCCAACTTTGCCAGATTGGCAATGCCTGGATTGGCGACTAAGCCGAGTTCAGCCAGATGCGCCCGCAACGCATTTGCGACCATGGTGCGTTGGCGAACGAGCAGCGACCTGGCGCGATGCGTCATGAGAATGCTCTGCTGCGCCACCGTCTTCACAGGCACGAACCGCATCGTCGGGCGCTGCACGGCTTCGCAGATTGCCTCGGCATCCAGCGCGTCGCTCTTGCCGCGTTTGACATAGGGCTTCACGTAGGATGGGGGAATGAGCCGGACCTCGTGCCCCATGGCGGCGAGCGTCCGAGCCCAATGGTGCGCTGTGCCACACGCTTCCATTCCGATTAGGCAGGGTGGCAGCTTCGAGAAGAACGGCAGCATCTGCTTGCGATGCAGCCGTTTCACCAGCACGGTTGCGCCTGTCTCATCGACACCATGCGCCTGAAACACGCTCTTGGCCAAATCCAATCCAACGGTCGTGATCTGCATTGTCAACGCTCCTCTTTTGCTGCGGGTAACTGGCCGGCATCATAGCGGCAACCGCCGGCGCGGGGGCGTCCACATCATCATCCCATCCGATCTCGCCACACTCTAAGTGACTGCAACCGCGGTAAGTCGGGAGCGCCGCGCCGCTCATGCGAATCGAGTGCGTTGAGGGGACACCCAACCCGGATGAAGCGATCATCGGGAACAGTCGCGTTCCTGGCTCATAAGCCACCTTTACCCGTCGAGGTCCTGTAGGTGGTAACTGGTATGGCCGCCCGATCACCATCGCTGGGCTTGACAAATCTATTGCCGAGCAAATCGCGCGGATCGTTGATCATTACTGCCAGATTATGGCTCGTCGAACAGCCGATCGGCTGGTCGAAGAATTCGTCATTAAGTAACTGGCTGGAAAGCGACCGGCAGATTGGAGGGAGGGCATGATAGACAACGGCCTCTACCCGCAGCTGCCCGCGGTCATTTTGGTCAAGCAAATGGATGTTGGAAGCGCCGATGCCCATCTGTCTGGCTTGATGGACTGCCTCTGCGCTGAGCCGGGACGACCCGCTGATAACGAGGTGAAGGGCATCCCTCCGGCCGCGACTGGCCTTCCATAGGAAGGCAAGAAGACGCTGCTGTTCGGAAGCGTGAAGGCTCTCCAACTTCAAGACGGTGGACTCCTGTCGGACAAAAATCGGTGTCGATTGCTCGACATAGATCGGTGCAGTGCTTGTGCAGCCTGCTAGGCTTGCTGTCAAAGCGAGCAGGTGAGCTATGATCCGCAACGTCATTCGGCAACACTATTCGATGATGAAGCCGAGATCGCCCTTGACGCTTGGCGCGTCGGTGCTGATAGCAGCGCGGGCTCGCGGCGGAGTGCCCAAAGCCGGAGCCATCCGGTCCGTGGGTGCGCTCATTTGGTTGGGGTTGGAGCCTGGCCTGACGATGTAAGGCGTAACCAAAATAACCAATTCCGACTCCTCCTTTTGAAACGAGGACGAACGAAACAGAGCGCCAAGGATGGGTATTCGGCCAAGCCAGGGAAATGCACTGATATCATTGTTGACGTTACGCCTGATGAGACCGCCAATCACGAAGCTCTGCCCGCTCGCGAGCTCGACGACTGTATCGGCACGCCGCGTGGAAACTGCCGGCACGGCGATCCCGTTGACTTGAACGGCACCTTGTAACGATAGTTCACTGACTTCCGGCTTTACGTGAATGTTGATTAGGTTGTTGTCGAGAACAGTTGGTACGAATTCAAGACTGACGCCGAAGCGGCGAAATTCCACCGAGGTTTGCCCATTTTCCTGCAGGACAGGAATGGGAAATTCGCCGCCGGCGAGGAAGCTGGCAGTTTCACCCGACATAGCAGTGAGGTTCGGCTCAGCCAAGACGGAAGCTATGTGCTCCTTAGCAAGCGCGTCGAGAACCGCGCCGACGCTGACAGCATCATTGTCGAATCCGATTTCTGCTGTACCGCCGCTACCAGTTGCCGAACCAAGTCCAGCACCTCTGTTTAACACACCCACCTTGAAATTGCCGAATTGACCGAAGGCGGACAAGTTGATGCCGAGTGCCTTCAGACTGCTGCGGGAGACTTCCGCTACGCGCACACTGAGATTAACCTGCAAAGAGCCGGCGACCTTGATATTGTTGACGATCGGCGCACCGTCACCGAGAAATTGCTCAGTAACTCTTTTTGCAATGTCAACGACTTCGGCATTGGGCGCTGTACCGCTGAGGATTGCGCCGCGTGGCGTATAGCTGACGTGGATCGGGTAGTCGCCGACCTGGTCTCGCAACATGGCACGCAAATCCCCGATCGGCTGCGTTACTACAACATGCAACTCGGCGAGAGCCTCGCCATTTTCGTCCAGAGCGAATAGGCTGGTCCGACCGAACTTCTTGCCAAAGACGAAGATCGTTCTATTGGAGGGTGCCTGATAATCAGCAATTGTTGGGTCGGCCACAAAGATGGTCGCGGCTGGCGCGGGCAAATGAACTGTCTTGCCCAGCGAAGAGGAAAGGTTCAGCGTGGCGTTGATGCTGTTGGGAGCGGCACGAGGCACCGCTTCATCCCCGTTGTTTTCGGCAGCGGCGGACATAGGCGACAACAGAACGAGCGCGTAGAGAAGATTGCTCCAGTATGGAACAGTTGGCCTTGAACCGACGATGGGGGTCGGCCATCGATCGGCGCTAGCATGACCAGTTGGAGTGGCTTTCAAGGCAGTCCTTCCTTCAAATTCGACTATGCTGATGACGCGTCAGTCAATTCAAGAACGTAGCCAATGCCGCGCACGGTCCTGATCCGCAACGTGGCACCTGACCTACTGAGATACCCGCGTAAGCGGTAGATTCCGGCTTCAAGCGCGTTGCCTGAAACTTCGTCGTTGAACGAATAGAGTTGATCTTCCAACCGCGCACGCGGCACGATGCGACCCGCGCGGTTAAGCAGATGCTCTAGAATGCATAGTTCGCGACGTGCGATCATTAACGGATGACCGTCAACCGACACCTGTCGGCCGATCGGATCGAAGTGGAGGTTGCCAAATTCAATGATGGGGCAAGTGATCTGTGTCGATCGGCGCAGAAGGGCCCGCATTCTGGCGATGAGCTCATCCGTAGAGACGGGTTTACGGAGAAAATCGTCCGCGCCACTATTGAATACCGAAATTCGTTTCTCGAGATCGTCGAGCCTGCTCATAATGACGGCAGGAACTGAATACCCGTCGCTCCTTAGCTGCCTCAGCCAATCCAGTCCATCGCCATCTGGCAGTACCAACTCCAGCAGAAGAATTTCATAGCTCGCTGAAAAAAATGCGCTCGACGCCTGTTCCAGCGTGCCAACTACATCAACGGCAAAGCCGCCGTCACCGAGCGCGCCTCGGACCGCGCGGGTAAGATCCGTATCCACGAGCAACGTTCGCATTTCATTCTCCTATCAAGGCAGGACAGCCAATTGAGCACGTCACCGCGGACTATGACCGGGGTGACAGCAGTACCGCGCGACTGATCGCAGTATTCGTACCCGCTCCTTGCGAGGGCTAATCGAAGGAGCATGTAACCCAAACACCTGTGATAGCGGGGGCGAAGGTCTGTTGACGAGCAGAAATACACCGGTCGGCGAGCCCATGATGCCAAAAATACACCTGCGATTTCTCTGCGCATTGATATGCCCTTACACCTTCATTAGATCAGCCTTTGCCTTAAGAGAAACTGATTGAGCAAATCGATTCTTCGGATCGAAGGCATCTGCATCATGAATGCATTTCGCTACATTTACTTCGGGGGTCGAGCTGTCGTCGCACACTGCTCTGCCGTTACATGAACCACTCAGGCTGAACGGCGAGCTCCGGTTCGATCAAGGATCGCGAGACGAACACTGATGGACATCCAGAACACACTAGCGCGAATGACTATTACCCAATCCTAAATTCGCTGGAAGAAGTTTTGTGGCTGTACATGAACAACGCCCTAACCCCTCCGCGTCAGCTTTCTGTCAGCCAGGCTGATTAACAGCAGCAGTAGATATTGGGCGCAGATTTAATGGTGCTCTTCGGAAACCAATGTGGAGTGGGGCACGTCTGGCATCAATGGCTCATCACATCGGATCAACGTTTGGTTCCGACGCGGTTGAAGTGAGGCGATTCGCGGCGAACTAAGAAACTAGGAGCAAGCTGGCATACAAAAAGGCTTCGCGGGTGTGTCGCCTGCCGTCTGCAGTCCGCGATGTCAAGCTCCTGAAGGTTCAATCAGGAGCTATTCGTCCTCTGCGAAAGTGAGAGGTCGGGCGTTTTACTCCATGTGTGGGTCAGGACTCGTCGGCTGGCAGCACTGATCCTGGAAAGAGTTTAGAACCATATCTCAAGCGCATGGCGGGATATGAACTTTGCATAGCGCGACCGGGTCGATGCGGCACTAGTATCCGCCATCGCTTCGTCTGATTATCAGAAAGATGCCATTGATGCACTCAGGAAAGTTCCAGCCAGGCGGCACGCCCGCACAAGACAATGTGATCCTGGGCGGGTCGTCCTCTCCTGATCCTGCTGCCGAGACATTAACCCGACGCGTCGATCGGGTTGAGGAGGTCGGCGTCGCTAAAGAGGGTCGAACTCAAGGTCTTTGCTGGCACGCAGGAGTGGTTCATTGAGGCGATGGGCGAAGAGTTCCACAGCCGCGTGCCAGATCGGCTCGAAAACGGCGGACTGCCCGGAGCCACTGATGCACCCCAGCAGATTGGAAACCACGTCCGAAATTGAGACCGCCCGCAAAACCAATATCGCATTGAAGAACAGGCTAACCAAGCCGGAGGATCACTCCCTTATCGGGGATCAGCTGGTCACCGACGTCAGCTCTCGAAAGTGCCGGGGTCCGGGTTGCACACCTTTCTCATCAGCACGCTGGAGAGGCCTCTGCAAGCCGAAGTTTTGTCCAACGCACCACTCATTTGGTGTGTCGAATGTGGTGGGATAGTCCCACGCTCTTTACGGTACTCGGGACGGAGTGCGCTCCACTCCCTCATGTTCTTCTGAGCAGCGGGAACAAGGCAACGGCGCTCACTCTGTAACATCACTGAAAACTACCTGTTCTATGAGGGTAGAAACGCTTTGGTTGAATTAAATAATGCGTTTTAAGGGACTTGATCTTAATCTGCTCGTAGCGCTCGATGCTCTGATGACAAAGCGAAGCGTTACCGCAGCTGCTCGCAGTATCAACCTCAGTCAGCCGGCCATGAGCGCCGCCATCGCCCGCCTACGCACCTATTTCGGCGACGACTTGTTCACGATGCGAGGTCGCGAACTTATCCCAACTCCGCGTGCGATAGCGCTCGCCCCCGCAGTCCGCGATGCTCTGCTGCACATCCAGTTCTCCATCATTTCTTGGGATATGTTTAACCCAGTTCAGTCGCAGCGACGCTTCAGGATCAGGCTTTCCGACGTCATAATGCTGGTGTTTTTTGAAAGAGTCGTGAAGCGGCTGGCGCGAGAGGCGCCTGGCATCGGCTTCGAGTTGCTGCCTCTCACTGAGGATCCCGATGAACTTCTCCGGTACGGTGACGTCGATTTCGTGATCCTTCCGGAATTGTTCGCGTCGAGCGATCATCCAAAGGCGAAACTGCTCGACGACACGCTGGTTTGCGTAGGTTGCCCCACTAACAAGCAGTTAAAACGGCAGCTTTCTTTCGAAAACTACGGATCGATGGGTCATATTGCGGCTAAGTTCGGACGTACGCTAAAGCCCTCCATCGAGAATTGGTTGTTGCTTGAGCACGGTCTCAAGAGGCGCATCGAAGTCGTCGTGCCGGGATTTAGTCTAATCCCGCCTTTGCTGTCGGGAACCGATCGCATAGCGACCATGCCGTTACGGCTGGTGGAACATTTCGCAAAAACAACGCCGCTGCGGGTCGCCGAACTTCCACTGGCACTTCCACCATTCGCCCAAGCTGTCCAGTGGCCTAGCCTACACAACAGGGATCAGGCGAGCATCTGGATGCGGCAGGTACTACTACAGGAAGCGTTGCACATGACAACTCCGCGTGATTCAGTGGAATATCGACCCTAGTCGTTCGCAGCCGCGGATTTGACCGGCTTTGAGACACCCTGCTCACGATCAATGTGCCGCCCCGCCATGATCATGAAGCAAGACCCTGGTACACGGCTTCGGCCGCGGAGTGGGCTTTTGTGTGACGATTTGCGGATTCCGACCTGAAGCCGGCCACCATTCCGATCAAAATCCGGCCACCGTTCCGATTTGAAGCCGGCCACGATTCCAATCAAAGACCGGCCGGTTTCCGGCTCTGAAGATACCCCTTGGGTCAGCAACTTTGGCATCAAGCCTCCCGTTACACGAGGAGAGTTTGATGCCAGCGAAGAGAAGGCTGACCATGCGACAATTACGACAGATGCTCCGGCTTGCCGGAAGCGGGACAAGCAGCCGAGAGATTGCGGTGATCCTCGGCGTTGCCCGCAGCACCGTCCAGGATAACCTGAAGCGGGCTGCGATGGCGGGGCTGAGCTGGCCATTGCCGGGAGAGCTGACAGACGATGCTCTTGAGTCTCGGCTTTTCGCCCGCGCCGGCGTCAAGCAGGGCCAACGGCGACGTCACGAGCCGAACTGGGCACAGCTCTCTATCGAATTGAAGAAGCCCGGCGTGACACTGCTGATCCTGTGGGAGGAATATCGCAGCGTCCATCCCGATGGTTATGGCTATAGCCGTTTCTGCGAGCTGTTCCGCGGG
Source organism: Sinorhizobium fredii USDA 257 (assembly GCF_000265205.3). Taxonomy (NCBI): domain Bacteria; kingdom Pseudomonadati; phylum Pseudomonadota; class Alphaproteobacteria; order Hyphomicrobiales; family Rhizobiaceae; genus Ensifer; species Ensifer fredii. The sequence goes on along the minus strand of NT_187151.1, from coordinate 25,824 downwards.
TTCGAGCAGCGCCTTTCGCCGACGATGCGCCAGGAGCATGCGGCCGGCGACAAGGTCTTCGTCGACTATTCCGGTAAGAGGGTGCCGATCGTCGATCGCAAGACTGGCGAAGTCCGCGAGGCGGAGCTGTTCCTTGGCGTGCTCGGCGCATCGAGCTACACCTTCGCCGAGGTGACCTGGACCCAGACCTTACCGGACTGGGTCGGCTCACATGTGCGCATGTTCGCCTTCTTCGGCGGTGTGCCCCGCCTGACCTTGCCCCCAACTTTTATCCGATTTTGAGTTCGCTCCAGCGGTTTTTGGTTGCTGTATTTGGGGCGGTAGCGGCGGGTTGCGGTGCGGAGCCATTTCGGCTGCGCAGCACCGCATCACGTCGCGGGTTGATGGTCTGAGCGAACTCGGCAGGGGTCAGCCAGCCGAGGCCGGAGTGTGGTCGGCAATCGTTGTAATCGCTGCGCCAGTTTAAAAGCGCTGAGCGAGCATGAGAAAGTGACGAGAACAGGGTTTCATTCAAGAACTCGTCTCGCAGCCGCCCATTGAAGCTTTCGATGAAGGCGTTCTGGATCGGCTTGCCAGGCGCGATGTAGTGCCAATCCACCTTGCCCCGGTCCGTCCATTGCAGGATCGCGTTGCTGGTGAATTCGCTGCCGTTGTCGCTGACGATCATCCTGGGCTTGCCGCGTGCCTGGATGATCCGGTCCAGCTCACGGGCAACCCGCAGGCCGGACAGCGAAGTATCGGCGATGAGGCCCAAGCATTCTCTGGTGCAATCGTCGACGACCGTCAGAATCCGGAACCTGCGTCCATCGGTGAGTTGATCCGACACGAAGTCCAGCGACCAACGATCATTGGCAGTCATCGGGATCAGCATCGGCGCTCGGGTGCCAATCGCTCGCTTACGGCCGCCGCGCTTGCGCACCGTCAGCTTCTCCTCCCGATAGAGCCGGAAGAGCTTTTTGTGGTTCACTAGGTGTCCCTCACGTCTGAGCAGCACATGAATGCGTCGATAGCCGAAGCGGCGGCGTTCATGTGCCAGCGCCTTCATTCGCTCGCGAAGGCCATGATCGTCGCTGCGCCTGGTTTCATAACGGATCGTCATTCGGCAAAAGCCGATGGCTTTACACGCCCGCCGTTCGCTCATCCCATGTTGGCTCATCAGATGCGCGACAGCACTCCGCTTGGCTGCGGGCGTCACCACTTCTTTCCCAAAAGGTCTTTCAGAGCAGCATTGTCGAGCATCGCATCCGCCAGAAGCCGCTTCAGCTTCGCGTTCTCGTCCTCCAGCGTCTTCAGCCGCTTGGCTTCGGACACGTCCATGCCGCCGAATTTGGCCTTCCATTTATAGATGCTCGCATCGCTGACGCCGTGCTTGCGGCAAAGCTCCGAGACCGGCGTGCCCGCCTCGTGCTCCTTCAGAATCCCGATGATCTGTTCGTCTGTGAAACGGTTGCGCTTCATTCTCTGGTCCTCTCAATGGGCCAGAGCTTACTTCAAAATGGATTATTTCAACGGGGCAAGGTCACGCCTGGTCGTGCCCGACAATCTGAAGTCCGGCGTCAGCCGCGCCAGCTTCTACGATCCCGAGATCAACCGCAGTTACGGCATGATGGCGTCCCACTATGGTGTCGGCGTTCTGCCGGCCCGACCGCGACGCCCGAAGGACAAAGCGAAGGTCGAGAACGGCATGCGCTTCGCCCAGAGTTGCCTTCTCGGCCGCTTGCGCAAACAGACGTTCTTCTCGCTCGCCGAGGCCAATGCCGCAATCGCCGACGTGCTGGAGCGCATCAACAATCATGTCATGCGCCGGTTGGGTGTCAGCCGCCGCCATCTCTTCGAGACGGTCGAACGCGCGGCGCTCGCAAGCTTGCCCGCCGAGGAGTACGAGTTCGCCGAATGGCGCTTTGCGCGGGTCTCGACGGATTACCATGCCGAGTTCAGGAGCTTCTTCTATTCCGTCCCGCACGCGCTCATTCGTCAGCAGGTCGATATCCGGGCGACCGCGCGAATGATCGAGATCTTCCATCGCGGCAAACGCGTCGCGGTCCATCAGCGCCGCTATGGCGGGCCGCGCTATGGAACAGACCCCGCGCACATGCCGAGCTCCCACCGCCGATACGCCGAATGGACGCCGGAGCGCTTCCGGCGCTGGGGCGCGTCCATCGGTCCGCAGACCGAAGGGCTGATCGTCGCCATTCTCGCCAGCCGGCCACATCCCGAGCAAGGCTTCAGAACATGCCTCGGCATCCTGCGCCTCTATCGCGACCTCAGCCGCGAGCGCGCCGAGGTCGTTTCGGCACGGGCCGTCGAGATCGGCGGCCTGACCTGCAAGACGATTGCCTCGCTCATCGCAACCCACAAGGCCCTCAGACATTCCACCGAACCCGCCGCCGTCATGGAACACGCCAATCTGCGTGGCCCCGGCTACTTCCATTGAGGAGACACCTGATAATGCTGACCAATCCCACCATCGACATGCTGCGCGAACTCGGCCTGACAGGCATGGCCAGCGCCTATCAGGAGCTCGAGGCGCAGCCGGAAGCCAGACACCTCGAGCATGGCGAATGGCTCGCTCTGCTGCTCGAACGCGAGGCGACCACGCGCCGCCAGAAGCGCTTCGAGGCAAGGGCTCGCGCCGCGAGGCTGCGCCATGATGCCCAGATCGAGAACATCGACTTCCGCGCCGCCCGCGGCCTCGATCGCAATCTCGTCCTGAAGCTCGCCAACTGCGACTGGATCAGGCAACACCATAGCCTCTTGCTGATCGGACCCGCCGGCGTCGGCAAGAGCTGGCTGGCCTGCGCGCTCGGACACAAGGCATGCCGCGAGGACTTCTCCGTCGCCTATCATCGCCTGCCCAGGCTGTTCGCCACCCTTGCGCTGGCGCGCGGCGACGGCCGATATCCCAAGGTCCTCAAGGCGCTCGCCAGAACCGACCTGCTCATCCTCGACGACTGGGGTCCGGAGAAGCTCAACGACGAGCAGCGGCGCGATCTCCTGGAGATCGTCGAGGACCGCTACGAGAAGCGATCCACCATCGTCACCAGCCAGGTGCCCGTCGATCACTGGTATGACATGATCGGCAATCCTACGATCGCCGATGCAATCCTCGACCGCCTTGTCCACAACGCCTACCGCATCGAACTGCACGGCGAGAGCTTGCGAAAGCAGCGTCAAACACCATCCGCCGCTTGACCGCGCGACAATCACGCGCCATGCAAAACAACGGCCCAGGGGAGCATCAACTGGCCGGCTTCAGATCGGAATGGTGGCCGGAATGAAATCGGAATAGGTGGCCGGCTTCGTTTCGGAATCAGCGGCCGACTTCACCGGAATACGCAACGATTAGTGCATCATCCCCTCGTGCTGCTGATCTTGGCTATTGTTCCCTTCAGCCGATCAACATAGGCCTGGACCTCACTTCGACTTTCCGTCGAGAGCCTGCGTAGTTCGGCGCATGCGGCCGCCTGCGGCACTACTCCTAGAGGGACCGCCACTGAAATCCAATCAATTTCGTGGAAGAGGCTCTGCCATCCGCTTCCGACATACGGTTGGATATCGATAAAGCGCGGTGTCCGTTTTTGGAAGCAAGCCCTCAGGTTGGCATATCCTTCCGGCAACTCGGCTGCGGCAAGATCTCGCCAAAACGGTGTGTCAATTCGCTTGGAATCGTAGTGCAGCCTCAGGAAGTCCCGAACACCCGTTTAGCACCGTGCGTTCGCGCTGTTATAGCCTTCGATGGCCCGAGCGGGCAAAATGCCGCTTCCGTTGGCGAGAATGCGCTCCAAATTCCTTAACGCTTCGAAGGTGTGGGCGGCAAGTGCAGCCTCCAGGGGCTCAACAAAACCCGACGCCGTTCCCAAAGCCACGAAATTGTTAACCCATGCGGTCGAAAAGTAACCTTGATCCAGCGAAAGCTCGTGTTTCGCCTCCACACGGAATCCATAGTGATTCTCAACCTCGGCGATTGCCATCGCAGCGTCCGCATATCTGCTGCTGAATGCATAACCGGCACTGATCGAGCGATTCAATGGGGCTTCCCACATCCATCCGGCTTTCATGGCGGTAGCACGGGTAACGGGGGATGATGCCCGCGGCTCAAGCTCAACGATGATCGCACGATCAGTAGGCAGCACATTTGCGAACGAACACCAGCGCGTATTAAAGACTTTGCCGAGACCCAATCTGGCAAATCCGGACGCATCGACGGCGAAGTCGACTTCAAGTTCTTCGCCTCCGAGCTGGAAAGCGTTTACATGCCCTCGGTCGTCGAGTCTCATCCCGTGTACCACAGCCCTACGAGAAGTGATCCCACGTGCCAGTCCGACACGCCTTAGAGCCTGACTCGAAAAGGTCTCAACAATATCCGTACCTTGCCAAGCGTCGTGTCAGGACCCGGATGTGGGCGATAGTGATCCAAGCCTCGGCTGATGCGATGGACTTCTCCCAATCCTTAGCCAATCGTCGGCATCTGCCAAGCCATGCGAAGGTGCGCTCCACGACCCAGCGCCGCGGCAGAACTTCGAAGCCCTTGGCCTTGTCGGTCCGCTTGACGATCTGGAGAGTGAAGGCAGCGATCTTTTGGAGTGCGCCCTTCAGCTTCGGTCCGGCATAACCACCGTCGGCGAAGATATGTCTCAGCCACGGCCAGCGCTTGAGAATGGTTTTGAGGACGGCAGGTGCGCCGTCGCGATCTTGGATATCGGCGCTGTGAACCCTGAGGCCGACCATCAACCCGAGCGTGTCGACGACGATATGACGCTTCCGTCCCTTGATCTTCTTGCCCGCGTCATAGCCCGAAATTCCGCCGCTTTCCGTGGTTTTCACGCTTTGACTGTCAATCACGCCAGCAGATGGCGAGGCTTCCCGGCCTTCCAATTCGCGCGCCTCCATCACAAGATGATGGTTGATCCGACCCCATAACCCTGTCGCTCGCCATTCGTAGAAATAGGACTGGACAGTTGTAAAAGGCGGAAAATCCTTGGGCATCATCCGCCACTGGCACCCCGTCGTGGCGATGTAAAGCAACGCATTCACGACCTCGCGAAGATCGGTGCTGCGCGGCCTGCCCAACCGCCGCGGTCCAGGCAGGCAAGGCGAGATCAATCCCCATTCCCGGTCCGTCAGATCGCTTGCATACCGCCTTGCGCGTCGGGCATATTGCCGACGGGTGAAATCAGTCCAGCCCATTGTGGTCTCCGTTCGTCCTAAGCAAACAAACAGAATCACAACTGGCTGATTTCACTCAACTCTTTTTCGGTCAGGCTCTTAGGTATCGCTCGAAGCCGGCGTGATTGAAGTGAAACGAAGGGTAGAGTCCAGACTCACCCGTTGCCAGCAACTCGTCGATTTCCACTTGCGATGCCTTCTTTATGATTAACTCAAAGCCAGGGATGCACGTGTGAAGGTTCTCACCTGCGGCAATTCTCGCCGACAGCAGAGGGAAGAAACCGCCGACGCGGCATTCGATTTCCGGTATGCCCGATCCGCCGAACATGCGGTAGTAGCGATCCGGGATTCCTCCACCCCTCCAATTCTCATAGAGCACACCAAGCTTGTGGGTGGCGCCGGCTTCACCAATGAAAACGTCCAGGTCGAGCTCATTGCGACACAACGTGTCAATCAGGTTGAGCGAGCCCCCCTCCCCTGGGCCAAGCGGAAACACCGTCGGAGCCTCTATGACCGTTACATCGACATCAACGTCGAAAACACGGCGAAGCGCTATCGCTGCAAGCCAACCGACAATGCCGCCGCCGATAATTCCTATGCGCTTCGCATTCGTCAGATCCAGCATCACTTTTCACTATCGTCAAGATTATGTTAAGAGGCGGCGCATCTGCAGAGAGAACCAACAGTAAGACTCAATGTAGGATCATCTGAAGCGGTAGCATTCCCCAGATTGTGCCGTCGGGCAGCAATCCGGCAGCGCTAACCTGAGCAAAGGCGCCAACGTATTCTCGGCGACTACCATGATCAGCTCCATTGATTGGAAGGTCCTTGGCGACATTACGCAGATTCCATGTTCGCTTTCCAGAAAGGCTGCAGCTTACGCACTCTCTTGTTCCGCGCTTCAAGGGCTGACGCGGTCGCACGGCGCTGGTCCTCGGTGACAGTGAAGTCGGCCAGAAATCCAGCGTGGGCACTTGTCCTTGCACACCGAAAGCAAACCTCAGCGGGGATTTAGCCGCACGAGAGAGATTTCATGAAGCGGTTAGCAAGGGGCCGATCGAGAGTCCTCGTCCTCGAAGCACGGATCCCCATCAGTGCGCCCGTGAGTGCCCGCTATACGAGGGTCCCCGGGCTGTCCCTCTCCATGGAATTGCCCGGTCGTTTGACGAGCTCTCCGGGCGCAGTGAGCCCGCCAGAGCAGAAAGAGTACGTGTCCGAAATATGCTAGCTGCAGAAGCAGCGAACCAACCACAGTCGTGACGACTGCGTCACTGATGGACCCCGTTACGAGGTAGACTATAAGAGTGTTGGCGCATAGGAACAGCCATAGAATTCGATGAAAGATACCAAAAGACAACGCCGTTTTCCTGGTTTTGTTTGTGGGATCATGCGGCAATGTCGTCGGCCGCAACATGATTCTGGCGGTTTGGCCAAACACGCACTCCGGCTCCGCAGCCGATACAGCGGCCGGCGCTGTCGCCGGACATGATCACATGATCTGGTTGCTGGAATGATCGTCCTCGGCATCGCAAAAGACCGAGAATTTCACCTGCGTCATTGATCCCGTGAAGGTGCATACCTCGCGCCCCGAGTCAGCAGCCGCAGCCGATGCATAATAGATATTCCGGCACCAGCTGAAGCGGCGGGTCACGAACGAGCTTTTCATCGTGAATTCTCCGACGCGGCGAGTTCTCTTTTGGCAGCGTCCAACTGAGCAAAAGCGTCGAATGTTTTTTCGGCGACGCCCACTATTTCGGTCCAATAGTTCGGAAGGCACTCGGCAAGGTCATGCAATTGCGTCTTCGCAGTCGCAGCGCGTGACTGCAGTTTTTGAACCCTCTGCTTGAGTTTTTCAAGATCTGTCATGGTCTTATTCCTTGCAGGCACATTATGCCCGCGCCACGTCCGGATAAGCTTCGATGCTTTTGATCGCATCCTTGACCAACTTCGTGCCAGTCTTGGCGCATTTGCCAAGTGTATTGAAGCCGAAACGGTGAGCGTCACGTAGGGTCTTCGACAGCACCACCAGCCGCCTGGTTGTGAAGAGCACTCGGCCGATGCCCTCATCGCTGATCTCCAGCGTTCGCGAGATCAAAAGCCCCGAGCGCTCCTCGATAGCGACGCCGACGGCGGCGTAAAAAAGGTCGAGCCTCAACAGCACGTCCGGCTCGGGGTCGCCGATGACGGGGATGGCTCGCCGCTGCTCCTCCGTAACTGTGAAGTTGGCCAGCAACTCGGCGTCACATTTATCCCTCCATAATCCGTAGGAATCCTGAGCGCGGACCAACCGCGCGAGGCATTTCATGAAAGGAGTGGCCAACGATCCATCGTCACTGACAGCTCGAGTAAACCGGGGATCAGATAACGCTGTCATCATTTAGTCCTCGTCCTGAAGCACGGGCCCTCTTTAGTCGAGGCGATCCCGTGAGTGGCCGACAATACTACACAACCGTCTGTCTCTCTCCATGCAAAATTCATATGCCGCTATGCCCCTTTAGAATGATCAGGTGGCTGTCCGAATGCACTTCCGAGCGCAGTTCCGATAGCGCATGAGCTAAACGATCAGCCCATTTCAACGCTCGCGATCCCATGGTGCGGCTCCCGGGCCGGCGTTTTGCCGACCGCCGCTCTAGCGGGTCAGGTCATAGGAATAATCGGTCACCGCCGTCTGCATCGTTTCGCGATCGAGGCGGTCGAAGATCGTGTCGAGGATCGTCGTCAGCAGGCGCAGGCCGCCCTGGTAGCCCATGAGCGGAAAGCGGTGGTGGTGGTGGCGGTCGAAGATCGGGAACATCAGCCGGATCAGCGGCGTGCCGGTATCGCGCTCGAGATACTTGCCGTAGGAATTGCCGATCAGCAGGTCGACCGGCTCGGTGAAGAGCAGCGAGCGCAAGGCCCAGAGATCCTTTCCCGGCCAGACCTTTGCCTGCTTGCCGAAGGGAGAAGAGGCGAGCAGCTCGGTCATCTCGGCCTGCCAGGCCGCCGTGCCGTTGGTGGCGAGGCAATGCCGCGGCTCGCCGCCGGTCTCCATGACGAAGCGGGCCATGGCGTAGACGAAGTCCGGATCGCCGTAGATCGCGTATGTCTTGCCATGCAGCCAGGATTGGCTGTCGGCCATGGCGTCGACCAGCCGGCCGCGTTCCAGGCGTATCGTCTCGGGGATTTCCCGGCCGGAAATCGCCGACACCTTCATCAGGAACGCGTCGGTGGCGTTGATCCCGAGCGGGTAATGGAAGGCGGCGGTGGCCTGACCGACCTCCCGGCAATATTCGAGCGTCTTGCGGCTGTTGTAGTGCTGCAGCGACAGCGTCGCCTCGGCATTGAGTGCCGCCCTCAGCGCCTTGATCGTCGTGCCCCCGTCATACATGCGGTATTCGCCGTCGGACGGCGTATCGAACTGGTCGGAGGCATCCTGGATGAAGGTGTAGGACACGCCCATCAGGGTGAGCAGGCGCTGGAGCTCGCGGTTGTTGCCGACGCAAAAGCCGTCGAAGCCCGGGATGATGTTGATCGTGCCGGCCGCTTGCGTGCGCGCCTGGCCCTTCCAGAAGTGCTCCAGGATGCCCTTGACCATGCTGTCATAGCCGTCGACATGGCTGCCGACGAAGGCGGGCGTGTGAGCGAACGGCACGTCGAATTCGGGCGGGACTGCGCCTTCGCTCTTGGCGTTCTCAATGAAGCCATGCAGGTCGTCGCCGATGACCTCGGCCATACAGGTGGTGGAGACGGCAATCATCTTCGGATCGTAGAGCGCGTAGGTATTGGCGAGCCCGTCGACCAGGTTCTTCAGGCCGCCGAACACCGCCGCATCCTCGGTCATCGAGGACGAAACGGCCGAAGCCGGCTCCTTGAAGTGGCGCGACAAGTGCGAGCGATAATAGGCCACGCAGCCCTGACTGCCATGGACGAACGACATCGTCCGCTCGAAGCCGGCGGCTGCGAACACCGCCCCCAACGGTTGACAGGCCTTGGCGGGGTTGACGACGAGCGCCTCGCGGGCGAGGTTTTTCTCGCGATATTCCCAGCCCTTGCTGTATTCGCGCTGGTCCGTGACGAGCCGTTCGGGGTGCGGACATTCGAAGTTCAGCTTCTTCTCCGCGAGCATCTGCCGGTATTCCGGCTCGCGAAACAGCGGCGCATGGTCGAGTATCTTCTCAGCCGATTGCGGCATGGTGTTTGACCCTTCTTGATCTGGCCTCTTAGGCCAGGGATGTTCGAGAGGTTTCCGGTCTTGCCGCGGTCCTCGTGCCGCGCAAGACCGGACGATCATTCGGCTGCAACTGCGGCCGTCGGCACGGTCATTTTCTTCCAGGGCGCGTCGTAAAGATCCCAGACCGGATTGTTGATGGCGAGATCCATGTCGCGGGCGAAGATGGCGAAGCCGTCATAGCCGTGATAGGGGCCGGAATAATCCCAGGAGTGCATCTGGCGAAACGGGATGCCCATCTTCTGCACCGGATACTTCTCCTTGATGCCGGAGCCGACCAGATCGGGGCGGATCCGCTCGATGAACGTGTCCAGTTCGTAACTGGTCGCGTCGTCATAGATCAGCGTGCCCGTCTTCACGTAGTGGCCGGTGCGCTGATAGTCGTCGTTGTGGGCGAATTCGTAGCCGGTGCCGACGATCTGCATGCCGAGGTCCTCATAGGCGGTGATGACGTGGCGGGGGCGCAAACCACCGACATAGAGCATCACTCGCTTGCCCTGGAGGCGCGGCCAGTACTTGTCGATCACGGCGTCGACCAGCGGCCGGTACTTGGCGATGACCCTCTCGGCCCGTTCTTCGATCGTCGGGCCGAAATGCCTGGCTATCTTGCGCAGAGAGGCTTCGATCTGGGAGGGGCCGAAGAAGTTGTATTCCATCCAGGGGATGGCGTATCTTTCCTCCATGTGCCGGCAGATGTAGTTCATCGACCGGTAGCAGTGGATGAGGTTGAGCTTGGCCCTGGGGGCCCGCTCCACTTCCGCGAGCGTGGCGTCGCCCGACCAGTTGCCGACGACGCGCAGCCCGATCTCCTCGAGCAGGATGCGCGACGCCCAGGCGTCGCCGCCGATGTTGTAATCGCCGATGACGTTGACATCGTAGGGACCGGTTTCGAACTCGACGTCCGTCTTGTCGTCCGCCTTGTCGAACACCCAGTCGCGGATGGCGTCGTTGGCGATGTGATGGCCGAGCGACTGCGAGACGCCGCGGAAGCCTTCGCAGCGCACCGGCACGATCGTCGTTTCGTGTTCGACGGCCTTCTTGCGCGACACCGCTTCGATGTCGTCGCCAATCAGGCCGATCGGACATTCGGACTGGATGGTGATGCCGTTGTTGAGGGGAAACAGCTCCTCGATCTCGTCGATGACCTGTTCCAGCTTCTTGTCGCCACCAAAGACGATGTCCTTCTCCTGAAAGTCGGAGGTGAACTGCATCGTCACGAAGGTGTCGACGCCGGTGGTGCCGACATAATAGTTGCGGCGCTGCGACCAGGAATACTGACCGCAGCCAACCGGGCCGTGCGAGATGTGGACCATATCCTTGACCGGGCCCCAGACCACGCCCTTCGAGCCCGCATAGGCGCAGCCGCGGATCGTCATCACCCCGGGGATCGACTTGATGTTCGACTTCACGTCGCATTCGGAGAGGGTCTCGCCCTCCTCCCCGACCGCCTCGCGGTCCGATGCGACACTGAGGTGCTTTTGGCGACGCTTGGCCGCCTTGTGTGGGTACTGCGACAGCACTTGCGTGATCAGCTCCTGATGGAGCGCACTGTCATTCTCGTAATCGAGGCTCATTGGGCCTGCCCCCTTTTTTGCGTGTCCTCCAAGAAGAGGCACCATTGGTGGAATGTCGCACCGGATCACCGTCCCGGGCAGCGTCTGCGGCGGCGGTCACTGGGCCGCTGCCGCCGCTTCCTTGGCCTGAAGTTCGGCAAGCATCTGCTCGTCGGTCTTCATGACGCCGAAATCGAGCAGCATGTCCTCCAGCTCCTCCATGGTGATCGGGGTCGGGACGGTGCCCTGGCCGGAATTGGCATGGATCTTGTCGGCCAGCGCGCGATACTCCGCAGCCTGTTGCGACTCCGGGGCATACTGGATCACCGTCATCTTCCTGAGCTCGGCGTGCTGGACGATGTTGTCGCGCGGCACGAAGTGGATGAGCCTGGAATTGAGCTTGGCCGCCAGCGCCTCGGCGAGATCGAGCTCGCGGTCCGTCTGGCGCTCGTTGCAAATCAGCCCGCCGAGCCGCACGCCGCCCGAATGGGCGTATTTGAGGATCCCCTTGGCGATGTTGTTGGCGGCATAGAGCGCCATCATCTCGCCGGACATGACGATGTAGATTTCCTGCGCCTTGTTCTCGCGGATCGGCATCGCGAAGCCGCCGCACACCACGTCGCCCAGCACGTCGTAGGAGACGTAGTCGACATCGTCATAGGCGCCATTTTCCTCCAGGAAGTTGATCGAGGTGATGACGCCGCGGCCGGCGCAGCCGACGCCCGGTTCGGGGCCGCCGGACTCGACGCATTTGATGCCCTTGTAGCCGACCTTGAGCACGTCCTCGACCTCGAGATCTTCCACCGATCCCTCCTTGGCCGCCAGATGCAGGACCGTGTCCTGCGCCTTCGCGTTGAGGATGAGCCGGGTGGAGTCGGCCTTGGGATCGCAGCCGACGATGAGGATCTTCTGCCCGAGGTCGACAAGGGCGGCGAGCGTGTTCTGCGAGGTGGTGGACTTGCCGATACCGCCCTTGCCGTAAAACGCGATTTGACGCAGACCTGCCATGTTGCTTTCCTTCGTTGTTCGAAACCATCGCGGTTGCCCGCAACACGAATACAGCGGCAGCTTCAAGCCGCCTGCACAAGAGTGGCTACAAGACCCGTGCCAAGTCGAGGAGGGTGAGCCCAGCAGAAGCTGGTTTACTTTCTTTTACAGCTACTTAGATTAGGAGAAGTAGCCGACCCAGACGCAAGCCTGTGTCGCGGAGCCGACAATTTCACAAACAATTGTCGAAAGCGTCCGACGCGCCAATGGTCGTAGTCAAACCGGCGCAGTGGGTCACGATCGACAAAGGCGACGGACCGCTGTAGTCGTCGAAGTGGTGCTCGGCGAACCAGGCTGTGCTGAAGCCGGCTTGCAGACTGTCCTACGATTCATGACAGCCGCGCTGGGCGGCCAGGATAGATGTTGCGAACTTGATAGTCGCTTCGTTTGCAGATCAGGCGCCGTGCAGGTCGCGGTGCCACGTGTCATTCGGCCGGCGCTGACGGTGTGGTCCCCATTAGGACGCGTCAGGCGAGGCCAGAAATCGTCCCCAGTTCATCGTCCCCAGTTCATCACCCCTGCCTTTCGTGAGCCGCGGCCTACGCGACGTCCATTCGTGATCCGGTGTATGTTGCGCGGTTGGGTCTTCGAGACTTGAGGGAGCTGGATGAAGATCAACGTGACTACTTGTGCGCAAGGACCTACGCTGCGGTGCGCACAAGAGACCGGAGCAGCAACCTTGGGGCCGATGTGATCCCTGAATGCGCAATGGGGAGGTGCCCCCTTCCGGCACTGTAAAGTTATCAGCGGATTGATGCAGCGATAGCTGGCGGGGACGGCTGTCAGGCTGCGGCGACACACGCGATTTTGCTCCAGATTTGCATGGCGGCGTTACGCAGGTCTTGATGTTGAGCCGATGACAGCGTATTGCGGGGAAAGTGGAACAGGTTGGCAATCGGATCATGGAAACGAACCGCTGAAGCTGGCGTGCCGACTTGAAGCGTTTCATGGTCCTTTCGCGTCGTCGGGTCGGCTGGTGCGAATTTTCCGCTCGATTATTTAGGCCTTTGTGCGACCGGTGTTCGACACCGGGCATGAGGTCGCGCCTGGCGGCATCATAGGACCGGAGCTTGTCGGTGATCATGACCCGTGGTGTCCGCCCTTGAGCCTTCAGCAACTTGCGCATCAGGCGCTTTGCCGCCTTGGCATTTCGGCGGCTTTGCACCAGCACTTCGAGGACGAAGCCGTCCTGATCGACGGCACGCCAGAGCCACTGCTTCTTGCCATTGATGGCCACCACACATTCGTCGAGATGCCATTTGTCGCCCAGGCAGCCGGCTGACCGTCGCTTGATCTCCCGGGCGAAATGCCGTCCGAATTTCTCCGCCCAGCTTCGAATGGTCTGATGCGTGACGATGATGCCGCGGGACGCCAGCATGTCCTCAACCATGCGCAGGCTGAGCGGAAAGCGAAAGTAGAGCCATACCGCGTGCGCAATGATCTCAGCGGGATAGCGGTGGCGACGATAAAGCGGATCACGAGCAACTTCTGACATGGCCCATGTACGCACATCTTCCTCAGCCGTCGGTTAACTTTACGGTGCCGAGCTGATGGGTAACTGTGAGTCCTAAGCTGCAAGTTGATATATAATTCCATATAAGTCAGCGTTTTGATACGGTTTTGTATATCGGCATTGCATTGCTCTGAGAATCCTCTATATATTATCCTGTATGTTTCGCATCCTGCGATACAGGATAATGATATGGCATATAAAACGGAGCATATAACGCAGCAGCTGCGCGCTGCGCGCGAAGCGCAGAAAATGAGCCAGCGCGAGCTGAGCGCACGATCGGGCCTGACGCAAAGCCATATTTCTCAGATAGAACGGGGCACCATGGAGCCCGGACTTGGCAGCCTAGTGGATGTGGCGCGCGCGCTCGACCTCGAGATAGTCCTTGCCCCGAAAAAACTGATGCCGGCAATCCGCAATATCCTCGATAGTGCATCGGCATCGAGTGATGTCCTGACATCCGACCAGCGCAAACTGGTGGGGCGCCTTGAGCGGTGGTTTGCGCAGCACAGGGGCGGGTTCGGTAGTGCTTCCGAGGCAGATACATTCAAAGATAGCCTCGCGCTCTTACGGCATCTTCCTCTGTCGGCCGAGGAGATGGACACATTCAACGAGGCGACTGCACGCCTCGAACGGTGGCAGGCTGATCCTCCATCCCGTCAGGAACTGAGCAGGATCGCACATGCCGTAAGACACCTACGCAACGCCGCGGTGCACCGCGACCGTGACGACGCGGTCCCTCGCTCGGCCTATGCGCTGGATGAGGAAGACGATAATGCCTAAGGTCACGGTACTCGATGTCAGGCTGTATGGGGAACCGGTTTCGACCCTGACGAATCTGCAGGACGGGCGCACCATCTTCGCGTTCAACGAGGCTTATATCGAAGACGAAAAGCGGCGGACGCTTAGCCTGTCCCTGAAAGACCCGTTCGGGGCGCTCATCACGAAGTTCAGGCCGTACAACATGGTGGTCCCTCCCTTCTTCTCGAACCTACTGCCGGAAGGACCGCTGCGCAAATACCTCGCTGATCGTGCGGGTGTGAAGCCGTCGCGTGAATTCTTCCTGCTCTGGATGCTCGGCCGCGACCTGCCTGGGGCTGTGACGGTGCATCCCTCCGAAGGGGATGACGCGCCTCCGGATGACGAGCAGGCTATCGTCGAAGCGCGGCCGAACGCGCTGCGCTTTTCGCTGGCAGGTGTGCAGCTGAAGTTCTCGGCCTTTAAGAACGACAAAAAGGGCGGCGGCTTGACCATTCCGGCCGAGGGCACGGGTGGCTCGTGGATCGTGAAGCTGCCGTCTCAGCAATATAGCGGCGTGCCCGAGAATGAGTTCGCGATGATGACCATCGCCCGCATGATGGGTATGGACGTGCCTGAGCTCCAGCTGGTTGATCTCGACGCCGTAAGCGGCCTGCCGCAGGGGGTGGGTGAACTGCACGGGCAGGCGCTGGCGATCAAGCGTTTTGACCGCACGCCGGAGGGAGCGGTGCATATCGAGGACTTTGCGCAAGTCTTCGGCGTCTTTCCCGACCACAAATACGATAAGGGCAATTACCGGATGATCGGCCGCGTGCTGGGGATCGAAACCAGCACGGCCGACGTGGCGGAATTCATCCGGCGTCTAGTCTTCAGCACGCTAATCGGCAATGGCGACATGCACCTGAAGAACTGGTCGCTCATCTATCCTGATCGCCGCACCCCTGCGCTCTCGCCAGCGTATGACTTGTTGTCGACTATCCCTTACATCGAGGGGGAAGATACGGCGGCGCTCAATTTCTCCCGCACAAAAAAGATGGCGGCGCTGTCGAAGGACGAGCTGGCGCATCTGGCTGCGAAAGCGGAGCTTTCCGAAAAGCTGGTGATCGACACGGCGCGCGAGACGGTTGAACGTTTTAGGGCGGTATGGGAGGCGGAAAAGAAAAATCTGCCGATGGCCGCCAAGGTCGCCGACACGATCGATACGCACGCACCGACGGTCGAGCTGTACCGTGAGTTCGCGAAGTAGTGCCTTGCGGCTCGGCATTCAAATTATCGAGCCTTGCTGTATATTCAAGTCGTTAGCCCATCCAAAGGATGGCCGTTAGTTCGAATCCCATCAAGACCCACAAGGCGGAAATGGCACATCGGCCGCATAAGTCCAAAAACTCCGGCCGACGAAGTCCAGGTCGAGTAGCCAGCCTCTTTCCTTCGACATGACGCTGACATCTTGAAGGCCCAAGATGTGCCTCCCAGATGAAAGTCGCTCCGAAAACCGGGGCGTCCGGTTACAGTTCTTTGGACCCGACGGCGGAGGTCATGATGCGGGGATCCTTTAACAACCTGGTCTATGCGCAAAATGGCCGCACTCTCGTGAAGGAAATCTGTTCCGTGAGCAAGCGATCGTCTTCGTGGAGCGAAAGCGACTCGACGCGGAGGATCTCGTCGCCCGCATCACTTGGCAGGCGTTAAGCAAATGCCTTGTTGGAGAGATGCATGTGAATGCGGCGCGCGAGACGTTTTTCCGCACGGCGAAAAAAGAAGGGCCTCCTTGCCGAACCGGAGATGTCATTGAGCTCAGTTGGCCGGTTGGCTAAGTGACTGAGCTTCCGCTTCCAGGAACGCGGACGGCACGTGCCTTGGAGCGGGCTCATCCACGCCTGGTCGATCAAGATCGTTTACGACAGCACTGGAGCGGCGGCTTCGTTGCCTTTGACGGTGTGCGAGCCGACCAAGGTCAATGTGGCAAGTGGATGAATCAGCCATTTGGAGCCGAAGGTGAGATTCATAGCCGCACCGTTGCCTTGTGTTCGAGATGATTGAGGACAGACATCAGGGCAAGGGCCATGCCCACAACAACGACGCCGATCGCAGCGCCGAGCGGCCAATCGAATGAGACGCCCATCAAGTTGATGACCACGCCGGCGATCATGACGCCCTCGGCACCGCCGACCAATGTAGCAGCAATAAAATCACCGAAGCCGAGAGAGAAGGTAATGGTCGCACCAGTGATGATACCCGGAATGGAGATCGGCAGAACGATTGAAAAATTTCCCAATCGGTCGAACCCGCCTCCTTGCCCGCCTCGATCAGTTCCACGAACAGCGCTTCCAGCGCGTTCCCTGCGTGGGCGATCTTGTGATCGCGGTCGGTTCGGCCGTGCTCCAGCCGGTTCACAGTGGATTTGCCGGCACGCACCGCGGAGTCCTGCCGCTTCGGCGTCAGCCGCTCCGACAAAGGCGCGAGCACCGGGTCATGGCGCATCGTGTCGTGGTCGTCGACATCCTGCTAGGCCAGCGCGATCGCCGCGACGCGCTGGCCGATCAGCGTGCGCACGCTGTGAACCGTGCACTTGCGATCGCGGCCATCGACGAAGCAGGCGGCCATCCGGTCGAACAGCCCGATGGCCCCGTCGACGTGGCGAAGCAGCAGCGCCGAAGGCTTCAAATTCGAGCTGCGCGGAGATAAGTGTGTTTGCATCGCGCCCTCTGCTAATTCTTTGTCGTAAAAGCAACTTCTCAGATTCGTGGGCCCGATGAACCCCCTACTTGGCACCGTAAAGTTAACCGACGGCTGAGGAAGATGTGCGTACATGGGCCATGTCAGAAGTTGCTCGTGATCCGCTTTATCGTCGCCACCGCTATCCCGCTGAGATCATTGCGCACGCGGTATGGCTCTACTTTCGCTTTCCGCTCAGCCTGCGCATGGTTGAGGACATGCTGGCGTCCCGCGGCATCATCGTCACGCATCAGACCATTCGAAGCTGGGCGGAGAAATTCGGACGGCATTTCGCCCGGGAGATCAAGCGACGGTCAGCCGGCTGCCTGGGCGACAAATGGCATCTCGACGAATGTGTGGTGGCCATCAATGGCAAGAAGCAGTGGCTCTGGCGTGCCGTCGATCAGGACGGCTTCGTCCTCGAAGTGCTGGTGCAAAGCCGCCGAAATGCCAAGGCGGCAAAGCGCCTGATGCGCAAGTTGCTGAAGGCTCAAGGGCGGACACCACGGGTCATGATCACCGACAAGCTCCGGTCCTATGATGCCGCCAGGCGCGACCTCATGCCCGGTGTCGAACACCGGTCGCACAAAGGCCTAAATAATCGAGCGGAAAATTCGCACCAGCCGACCCGACGACGCGAAAGGACCATGAAACGCTTCAAGTCGGCACGCCAGCTTCAGCGGTTCGTTTCCATCCATGATCCGATTGCCAACCTGTTCCACTTTCCCCGCAATACGCTGTCATCGGCTCAACATCAAGACCTGCGTAACGCCGCCATGCAAATCTGGAGCAAAATCGCGTGTGTCGCCGCAGCCTGACAGCCGTCCCCGCCAGCTATCGCTGCATCAATCCGCTGATAACTTTACAGTGCCCGCCGACGCTCACCTCCATGAGGTCTTCGGCTCCGCTTCGTTCGAGTTGCCAGGCCAGGAAATGTCTGGCCCCCCACAAGAACGCGTCGATGCTCGCCCAAGCAAGGCCACGCTCCTCGCGAAGCCAGGTTTCGTATTCGTTGCAGATCGCAAGCCGCAGTCGGTCGGCGGCGCAGGTTGCTTTTGGAGCAGGTGGCCACTGATGCTGCACAAGCCGCAGCAGAGCGTGAATACCCGACTGCGGAATTTCGTGCCAGCGCTTGCCGGGATTTCGACCGCGGCGCTTCCGGAATAGCGCGACTGCATCGCACAGATATCGCGCGACCTCGGCTTCGGTCACATCTGCGACCATAATTCCTCGATGCCCTAAGTAATCGAGAAACTCCTGTGCATAGGCGCAGTAATTTCCGATCACCACCGGACTGTAGCGGCGACTGCTCAGTACGGCTTTGAGTTCAGGGATCAGTTCTCGTCCAGATTTCGACATCCACAACTCCTCTGCTGGTCGAATGACCGCAGAGGTTCGCTGGAAAATAATGCAGAGCAACGACGGCGCCGAACAGCGGAAGTGTATGGATTTTCTGCGCCAGTCCCGCGTTCCTTCGCATTATGGCCATCTGACGATTAGTCAAGGAATGAGGAGGTGAGCATTATTTGACGAAAGGTTTGACGTAGGCCGGAGGAATGAGGCGCACATCATGGCCGAGGTTCGCGATCTCACGCGCCCAATTGTGAGCGCCACCGCATGCCTCCATGCCAACCAGACATCGAGGCAGCTTTTCGAAGAAGCGCAGCACCTCGCCTCGACGCAGTTTCCGATTGAACAGGGGCGAGCCTTCGATATCGGCGCCGTGAACCTGGAAAACGAGTTTGGCTAAATCGAGCCCGATGGTGCTAACATGCTTCATGGAACGGTCCCCCCTTTGTGGCGTTCGAACAACGACCACGTTTTAGCACTAGATGCTGTCGGAGCGGGCCGTTCCACCTCATCACATACGGTCGCCGCTTGGAGCGGCTGCACCAATATCCCGCTTGCGGCGGCATGGGCCCAAAAGGCGAGACCCGTCTTTGAATGGCATTCAGCCAGCTGGGATCTCGGTTCGCCTCCTGGATCCGCCAAACTTCACCCCGGCGCCGAAACCAAGAGGCCGGCCACCGAAAAATGGCCATCTCTCCTCGTCATCCGGAGCGGCACAATTGGGGAATTTTACTTCGGCACTTGGAGTGCGCCCCTTGGGGTGGACAGATTGGGATGAGGAATTGACCGGCCTACCGGGTTTTCGGAAAGAAGACCCATGGCAAAGCACCGCAGTCACAGCGTCGAATTCAAACGTCAGGTCGCGCAGGAATTTCTCGCCGGCGAAACGCTGCATGGTCTGGCAAAACGCCACGACGTGTCGCGCAATCTTATCCGCATCTGGGTTCAGAAGTACGAGGAAGGTGCATTTGACGAGGATGCGCAGGCCGTTGACCTCCTCCAGGAATACGAGGCGCGGATCGCGGCGCTGGAGCGGCTAGTCGGCAAGCAGGCTCTGGAACTGGAGTTTCTAAAGGGGCCTCTGAAAAACGCACCGCCGCCGAAAAGCGGGACTACGTCCGTCATCACCGGCCCCGCGGCATCTCCGTCGCGGAAGGATGCCGGCTGATGGGAATCGCGCGCTCCACTTATTATGACCACCCAGAAAGGCCGGCCGACGACACTGCGATCGTCGAAGCGATGTTCGCGATCTGCGACGAGTTCGAGTTCTACGGCTATCGCCGCGTCGGTGCGGCCCTGCGGCAGCAGGGTATTGTCGTGAACCACAAGAAGATTCGCCGCCTCGGGCGGCAAGGCGCAGCGACATCAACCTCCATTATGGCAGCGAGCCCGGTACCAAATTCTACAGCGGGCTTTCCGATCAATATGGCTATTTATAGCGCGGCGATCCTGATTGACGCTGAGTCCCCGTGAGGCATTCGAGAACATCCGAGTGAGGCAACGGCATTATTTTCTGGGAACACTCTTGGATGAGGCAATACGCGTTTCGCGGTAGGGACGCCCATTACTGGACGCCACCGGGTCACCGGAGGCGGTCACCCACCTCCGGTTCCCACAGAACGTGGCGTGCAGATTTCCCGCACCACGCTCTTCGGCAGTTGTTTCACAGCACCGCAAGTGCTCGCAGCGCCCGGTATGGGAGCCGCAGCTTTGGTTGCTGCAGCGGGGTCCGTTCCTTGATCTGCTGGAAGGCGTCCCAGGTGAGGTGGCCACCATCACGGCTGCGGCTGCGCAGCACCTTCAACCAGTACCGCTCCCCAGCCCTATAGACCTTGGTGAGCGACCGGTAATTTCCGGCGACACCGTAATAGGCATAGTGGCCGCGTAGGACAGCGTTAATCGCGCCGACCTGTTTCCTGATCGTATGATGCCGCATTTCCCGCATCAGCGCCTGCAGCGACGAGACGCTCCGTCGAAGTCTCGACTTCTCCGTGCGCATGCCAACCTTGAAGTTACCCTTCAGGTTCCGCGTGCAGTACAGCGTCATGCCCAGAAAATAGAATGTCTCCGGGCGGTTTCTGCCGTGCTTGCCCGCGTGCCGCTGTGCGAACCGGCCAAACTCGACCAGTTTGGTCTTGGTCGGCTCAAGCGTGAGGCCAAATTTCCCCAGCCTGTGGCGCAGGGCCTCCTCGACGCGAAGTGCGTCCGAGCGATATTGGAAGCAGATCACAAAGTCGTCGATGTAGCGCACCAGCCGAGCCTCGCCCCGTAACCGGGTCTTCACGACGCGCTCGAACCAAAGGTCCAGGACATAGTGCAGGTAAACGTTGCTCAGCAGGACGCTGATCGAACCGCCTTGTGTAGTTCCTTCGTCACTCGGGTGGACAGCTCCGTCCTCAAGGACGCCCGCTTTCAACCAGCGTCTGATCAAGCTGATCAGGCGCGGATCCCCGACTCGATGTTCGATAAACCGGAGCATCCACTCATGGGACAAACTCCCGAAGAAATTCTTCAGGTCCGCCTCCAGCACCCAGCCCGTCATACCACCGGAGATCACCTCGTTGAGGGTCGACAGAGCATGGTGGGCGCTGCGCTCTGGCCTGCCCCCGAACGAGCAAGGCAGAAAGTCCTGCTCGTAGATCGCGGACAGCACCTCAGCGGTGCTACGCTGAAGCGCCCGGTCCGATACGGTTGGCACCCCGAGCGGGCGTTTCTCCGTCTTTCCGGGCTTGGGGATATAAACCCGCCGGACTGCCGGCGCGCGATACCCCTGACGGTGAATGGATTGAAGCATCGGCTCGATCCATTCTCCAAAGCTTTCCTTCGCCGCCTCCACCGTCTGCCTATCCACCCCGACCGCCGAACGGTTCGGAACCCTTGTAAGATTCCTCTGCACTCGGTCACGCGTGATGTGATGGGCAAGCGACGTAAAGCGGAGCTTCGGCTCACACCGAGCTTTCGCTTCTATGCGGTCAAGTTCTGTTTCCATGGTCAGCTTTATCTTTCCATTACATGAAAGGCCTCGTCTCCCGTTGGATGGAGCCCATGTTGCCCAAGAACACTTCAACTACCGCTGACCGCTTCCCCATGTGGCCGGCTCTCCCGACCTCGGAGTACTATCAGTCAGTCTGACTTCCACCCGACCATCAGTCCCTTCTCACCTCATCGGCTTGTCAGGTCCTACAAGTTTACGCTTGAGCCGGATGGATCTCCCTTGTTCACGTCAATGCCTTCGGTTGTATGCTGGCGGTACGAACCCCGGGAGTACCTCAGGCCACTCGCGAAGACGCGGCCTTCGATTCCGCCTTCCCCCAACGGGGATGGGGTCGGCTACTCCGATCACGATCGATTTCGGGGCTATCTTCCCGTTCACTGCTGTTCCGGCCTACAACCTCCCTGTCTACGCTTCGCAACGGCCGTTACCGGACGCCACGCAAGACTTGGTACGCGGCTGCTCGCTAGGCTTTGCCGCGGCCGTCATCTCAGACGGCTGACTTCAACGCGCTTGCAAGGCGCAACCCCGCACAGATCCACGCGGGCGGCTTTCCCGCACGTGGCTCCTACCTTGGGTGACTGACGGCGAAGCGGACGCTCGGCCATGGATGAAGGTTGCAAGGCTTGGGAAGGTAGTCGTCGGCTAGCTCTGCGACCCGTTCCCACGTTGCATCGTCCTTCTGGCTACGCCGCCGTAGCGATCGTCGCCAGAGGTCGATCACGCGGTACCTGAACGCCGTGAGCGCCCGGATATTCGTTGGAACCGCAAAGTAGCCGAAGTGTCCTTTTACGAGTTGCTCCAGCCATTTCCCCTGTTTGGGATTGGCCAATGCATGCGCCGCCGTAGCTCCACCTTGATGTCCTTGAGCTTCACCCGCATGCGGTCGCCTCGGGTCTTCCGTCTAAGCTGGAAGCGCCCTTTGCGCGATTTCCCGCAGATAAAGGTAAAGCCCAGGAATGCAAAGGTTTCCGGTTTGCCGAGCCCGCGTCGCTTGCGGTCGACCGCCGCAAAGCGGCCGAACTCAATCAGGCGGGTCTTGTCCGGATGAAGCGACAGCGCAAACTCCTCAAGCCTCGCGCGCATCGCATCGAGGAAGCGACGGACGTCGTCCTCGTGCTCGAAACCAATGATCACATCATCGGCATAACGCACGATGATCATATCGCCGGTGGCCCCACGCTGTCGCCAGCGCTCCGCCCACAGGTCGAAGACGTAGTGCAGGTAGATATTGGCCAGAAGCGGCGAAATCACCGACCCTTGACCCGTTCCCCTGTCATCCACCGTCACAATCCCGTCTTCGAGGATGCCCGCCTTCAGCCATTTCCGGATCAGGCGGATGATGCGCTTGTCGCCGATCCTGTGTTCCAGGAAGCGTGCGAGCCAATCCTGGCTGACGCTCCCGAAAAAGTTCTGGATGTCGGCGTCCAAAATCCAGTTCACCTTCCGCTTATCGATCGCCACGCACAGGGCATCCAACGCATCATGCGGTCCTCGTCCGGGCCGAAACCCGTAGGAGAAACCGCAGAAGTCACCTTCATAGATGGCGTTGAGCACCATGACCGTTGCACCCTGGACGACTTGTCTTCCAGGGCGGCAATCGCCAGCGGCCGCTGCTTTCCATCCGCCTTCGGTATGTACGTCCGGCGAGACGGTTGCGGTCGGTACGCCCCACTGTGGACCCGTTTGTGCAAGTCCCTGAGCCGAGGCTCAAGGTCTGCCTCGTAGTCCTGCCACGTCATGCCATCCACCCCGGGAGCGGCCTTGCGCTTGAGCGCGTAGAACGCCGTCCGAAGCGTGTCGACATTGATATGGTGGAAGAGCGCAGTGAACCGTTCCTTCTTCCTTTGCCTTGCGGCTTTCCGTACGCGGTCCAGCGCCTGGGTCACGCGAGCCCGGTCCTGTGTCCGGTGCGTGCTTTGCTGGCCCACGTTCCCCTTGGTCGCCGGCCTTGGCTCCACCGGCTCCGCCACCGGTTGCCCGGTTTTGTTCGTCGGCTTCACAGCTACTATGCCGGAGTCAGACTTCTCCTGTCCGTTCATCATCGGCTACGGCTCCTCGCCTTCCCGATGCGGACCGGCATGGCGAACGCCACCCGGCCAGACAAGAGATCTCCCAGGTTCCGACGCGTTCCTTTCATGCGTGATGCGGCCCTAGACCCCGGCAGGGCGACGGTGCCTCGCTTATCGGCTCCGCACATGTTGCCTTCGACGGATGAGAACGTCTCGGCCCCTGCAATCTTATCACTATCGTGGCTCACTCCCACACCCCGCATGATTGCTGCGTACGCTTCGCCGTGGTCGTCACCTCCCACGCCGCAACACTTGCTACCGGGCGGTCGCTACCCCTTACCCGGACCGGACTCGCACCGGCTGGAACGCGCCAGCTTGGCCTGGCGCACCTCACCGTGATTGTCGCCGCGCAGCTATTACAGCATCCTGCCGATCAGCCCTACTGAGAGCGAGGCTGTCTATGTGCTCGATGGCCTGTTTGATCACGATACGATTCTGGAGATCGAGGAGCTGTTCACGGATACCGGGCGCGCGAGCGATCATGTTTTTGCGCTGTTCTGCCTGGTCGGCAAGCGCTTCGCGCCGCGCCTTCGCAACATCAAGGAGCGAAAAATCCGTTCCTTCGAAAAGGCTGATGCCTATCCGACACTGGCAAATCATATCGGCGCACCGATCAACACCGCGCTCATTATGGACCATTGGGACGAACTCCTGCGCCTTGCAGCGTAAATCACGACGCTTACCGTCGCGCCTTCGGCGATCCTCAAGCGGTTGTCCGCCTCATCGAAATACAGCGAACTGGCCAGAGCACTGCGCGGACTCGGCCGCATCGAGCGAACGCTGTTCATGATCGAATGGTATTCCAGTCCGGCGCTGCGCCGGCGTTGTCAGGCCGGTCTCAACAAGGGCGAAGCTGCACATAAGCTCAAGCGCGCCGTGTTCTTCCACGAACGCGGTGAAATCGAAGCCATACGGCTCTCGGCGCCAGACGACCGCCCCTATAGGTCACCGCCAGCCGGGCGCGACGCCCCGGACGGATTTATGCACCAACGTTCACTTATCTCGAACATCGAAACAGTCATCGAAGCGATTGCTTTCGCAATATGCGGAAAGGCGCACCGAGGAGCGCGCTCCCGTTTCGCTATCTCTTCCCTCCCGGCACGCGGGACACGAGACATGATAGTCTTCATGCCGCTCCCTATTGAACCTCTTAGTCGGCCGGTCCTCCGCGGAAATTCAACGCCCGCTCCAAATACCAAGAAGGGTCATCGCTGGACGAATCTGTCTCGACATACCCTTCGTTTTCGTCGCTCCTTCCTTCAACGGGATCCTCGCTCTCGGCTTGGAGATACTGTCGAGGCTTGTCTGCCCGCTGCCATTCACGGTCGCCGTTCAGCGTCCACTTATCGCCATGCCGTTTAGGATCAAGCACGAACTCGTTTCCACCCACGTCAACAAAGCCCATCTGCTCCAGACGGGGCCTCGGGTCATCGTTAGCAGGACGCGACATGATTAAGGGCTTCTTGCCGTCGAGCCGAAGTTGATGTTCGAGCAGAACATCGCCCGCGTTCTCAACGAGCGGATGGGTCACTCGCATAGCCACAACCGATGAGATGTTTTTTCGCTCCGGAAAGTGCTCTTTCTGCCAGTCTTTCCCTTTGATGCGGAATCCTGGATCCACTCTTAGCAGCCCGACGCTCTTGTCGCCCAACTGGTAACTGAAGTACTGCGCACCAGGCTTGTCAGCTACGCTCGCACCAACTCTAGCGACCATTGCGGTGCGCTCGGCTTTCTTGGACACGAAATCCGAGTATTCTAATGGATTATCGGCAATGTGCTTGACATCATCACTATAGAAATTCTTCAGTTCTTTTTCGAACGTCTTTCTGTCCAACTCGTAGATAGGAGGTTCGGAGGTGAGGGAATACAGCCGCGACGCCGACGACGAACCAGACGCCGCCTCTGCGAGCGTTTCCGTAAACGTCTGGTCATCTGCTGCCTGCCCCGATTCATCGGCTTGGCTCGCGCTTGTAGATTGGCTGGCTGATCCAGTGATACTGCTATACATGCGGTTCGCTCCCCAATTGAAATGGTTGCACCGTTGTAATATCGTTCTACTCAAGACCTGTTAGCAGCCTAAGCCAGGGAGCTGACGACGAGCTGACGTACGGAAGAGTGCATGGCAGCAACCCCTACCTCGATCTGATCCCGGCTGGCCACATGGTGAATAGCGCACAACGCCGAGCCGATCGACTACACGCGCGACGCGGTCGAGGCGCTGTTGAAACTTTCATCTGAGAGCCGGCTCCGCAAATCTGAACAGTGCGATAGGTGGAGTCTTTGCCGGACGGCTGGCAAGATTGGGCCGCGAGATCAGCGAGACGAAGAGTAGACGCGCACGCCGGAACAACACACCGGTTTTTTGAACGTGGCGCTGGCCGCCGTCAAGGGCGATTAACGCTGGCTCAACTGGCACCGTAAAGTTAACCGACGGCTGAGGAAGATGTGCGTAC